>JAYWCS010000366.1:0-18310 GCA_043780315.1 Bacteroidota bacterium
TTTAAAGGCCGCCACCCTCACTTTCAATATCCTGATGAATACTTATCCGGATTCACAGAATAGTGACGAATATAAGTTGTATATTATCAAGGCGGAGTATGACTTCGCCGTCAGGAGCCTGGAATATAAAAAGCTTCCGCGTTTCGAACAGGTGCTCACAGATTGTAATGATTTCAACGACCGTTTCCCCGATAGTAAATTTAAGAAACAGGTGCAGGATTATGTTACCCTGACCAATAACTCGATTAAAACAATTAAGATATGAGCAAGCCAAGAAGACAAGTTAGTACCCATATTGCCAATGTAGCTGAGACGAAGAATCTGACGGATCTGAAGAATAAGACCGGAAACCTCTACGAATCCATCGCCATCATTGCTAAAAGAGCCAATCAGATCAGCATTACCATGAAGGAAGAGCTGCATAGTAAATTGGAAGAATTTGCAACGCATACCGATAGCCTGGAAGAAATTCATGAGAATAAAGAACAGATAGAAATTTCCAAGGCCTACGAAAGAATGCCGAATGCCGCTTTACTGGCTACACAGGAATTTATCGAGGACAAGATCTATTATCGTAAGAACGAAGATGATCTTTTCAGCTAAGCCTTAATATATTCTATGGTAGAAGGAAAGAAAATACTATTAGGTATCAGCGGCAGCATCGCTGCTTATAAATCCATCCTTCTTACCAGGCTCCTGCTGAAGGCAGGCGCCGAAGTAAAGATAGTGATGACGCCATCCGCCAAGGATTTCGTCACCACCCTTACTCTCTCCACCATTTCTAAACACGAAGTGCTGAGCGACCTGTTCCATGAAGGAAACTGGAATAACCATGTTCAACTCGGTCGCTGGGCAGATCTGATGCTGATTGCCCCGGCAAGCTGTAACACAATCGCCAAAATGGCGAACGGACAGTGTGATAATCTGCTGTTGGCGACTTATTTATCGGCTACCTGTCCCGTGCTGATCGCTCCGGCGATGGATGAAGACATGTGGAATCATGCCGCTACCCGAACCAATATAGAAAAGGTGAAGACGTTCGGAAATCACGTGATTCCGGTTGAAAAAGGAGAGCTGGCCAGTGGACTGTATGGCGATGGCCGGATGGCTGAACCCGAACATATCATTTCCAATATGGAAATGAATTTTTTTTTTAGTTCAGACCTGAAAGGAAAAAAGGCATTGGTTACGGCGGGCCCTACGCATGAATCCCTGGATCCTGCTCGTTTTATCGGTAATCAGTCGACCGGCAAAATGGGCATTGCCCTTGCGTTGGAACTCGCCCAGCGCGGCGCAGAAGTAGAGCTGGTACTGGGTCCCTCTTCCCTTGAAATAAATAATGCGCGTATACGGGTCACCAGGGTGCAGTCCGCCGAAGAAATGTATAATGCCTGTGTCGCGTTATTTCCCTCTGTGCGGATTGCGGTTATGTCTGCCGCCGTGGCCGACTATACGCCGGTAACTTTTTCTCCTGAAAAAATAAAAAAGAATGCCGATACATTCACACTGGAATTATCGCGTACGAAAGATATTCTCAGCGCCCTGGGACAGCTAAAAAAAGACGGACAAATACTGGTGGGCTTCGCCCTCGAGAATCACGATGAGGCGGCTTACGCGAGAAAAAAACTTACCCAGAAGAACGCAGATATGATTGTGCTGAATTCATTAAATGATGCCGGTGCAGGGTACGGTTACGATACGAATCAGGTAACGATATTCGAAAAAAGTGGTGCTGAAATTCCTTACGCACAAAAAACTAAACAACAAGTTGCCCGCGATATCGTTGACCGGATTATAAAACTCCTCTGATGCGCGCAAAAATCGCAATCCTGTTATGTTTCATTTTTATTGCCTGGCACCCGGGTCGCGCCCAGGAATTACAGGCCAATGTAACGGTGCTGTCTAACCGCATCGGGACCAGTGTCAGCCGACAGGTATTTACGACGCTTCAGTCGGCCCTGTACGATTTCATGAACGGGCGTAAATGGACTAATATTAATTTTAGCAATAATGAAAAAATTCAATGTAATTTTTTACTCAACCTCAGTTCTGCGGCCGATAACAACACGTATACCGCAACCTTAACGGTCCAAACCGGCAGGCCCGTTTTTAATTCATCTTATCAGAGTCCGCTCATGAATTATATTGATGAGTCGGTTACTTTTAAATACATACAATACCAGGCGCTGGATTTCAACGAAAATCGCGTGGCCGGAACCGATCCGTTAACGGGTAATCTGACAGCTGTATTTGCCTACTACGCCTATATGATATTGGGACTGAACTTCGATTCATTTGGATTGCGCGGGGGAGATCCCTATTTTCAGAAAGCACAGAATATCGTGAATAATGCGCCGGAAGGAAGTTCGATCAACGGATGGAAACCATTTGATGGGGTGAGAAACCGTTATTGGCTGGCTGAAAATCTTACCAATCCGAAATATAATCCCATGCACGATGCAATTTATAATTACTACCGGCTGGGCATGGATCAGATGTATGATCACGAGGCAGACGGGCGGGCATCGATACTGAATTCACTGAGCGCATTGAATAGTCTCAATAATGAGTTCCCGAATATTATGTTCATGCAGTTTTTTTTCACGGGAAAAGGAAATGAAATTGCCAATACATTTAAACATGGAACGCCGGATGAAAAAAGCCGCGCACTGGATATCCTGTAACGCATCGATATCACCAATCTGAACCGGTATAAACAGGACCTTCAATGAAGCGACTACCTGTTTTTCTCTTATGTATGCTGATGGCTGCCTGTAGCAACCGGTCGGATATTCCGTCTGAAATTATTCCGCCCGATTCGATGCAGCAGATCATGAAAGATATTTCGATGGCGGACAATTATTCGCTCGACTATATGGCGAGAGATTCTACGAAGCCCAATAAGTTAAAAGCCAGTCAGGATCTTTTGGAAATTATTTTCCGGCTGCATCATACTTCGGTGGGGGAATTTAAAAAGAGTCTGGAATTTTATGAGTCCCGGCCCGACCTGAGCAAAAAGATTTTTGATAGTCTTGTAGCCGACGGTAACCGTCACCGGGCGGATAATTATCTTCCCAAAGGAATCACAACCGGAACGCATCCGACACCACCCGTCGTGAAACCCAATACCCTTCTGCCCATGAAGGCACATCAGCTGCCAGCGAAGGCGCATTCGTTGCCAGCGAAAGCCCATCAGTTACCCGCTGTGAAACAACATCCGGTGCCTGCGGTGAGACCGCGTCAGGTACCTCTCGGGAAACCGCCCGCGCCGCCCGTTCAATAAGTCACTTCATTTCATAACTTCAGGGTATGAATAAAGTATTTCTTCATGCCCTCGATGCCGTGCAGGACATTCCTGATGGAGCCACGCTCATGCTGGGCGGATTTGGTCTCTGTGGCATTCCCGAAAATAGTATTCGGGCACTCGTTCAAACCGGCGTGAAGAATCTTACCTGCATATCCAATAATGCGGGGGTAGACGATTTCGGATTGGGATTTTTGTTGAAGACCCGGCAGATCCGAAAAATGATTAGTTCCTATGTGGGCGAGAATGCGGAGTTCGAAAGACAATTGCTGCAAGGGGAACTGGAGGTGGACCTGGTACCGCAGGGAACGCTGGCAACCTGTATACAGATGGCCGCCATGGGTATTCCGGCATTTTATACGCCGGCCGGAGTGGGTACGGAGATCGCCATCGGAAAGGAAGTGCGTGAATTCAATCAAAAAAAATATCTGATGGAGATGGCCCTGCACGCCGATTATGCCATCGTAAAAGCATGGAAAGGCGACCGGATGGGAAACCTCGTGTTTCGTAAAACGACCCGCAACTTTTCTACTTCCATGGCCAAGGCGGGAAATATTACCATCGCCGAAGTGGAAGAACTCGTGGAGCCGGGTATGCTGGAACCGGATCAGGTTCATGTGGCAGGCATTTATGTGCATCGGATTTTTCAGGGAGTTAGCTACGAGAAGAGAATAGAAAGAAAAACCGTTCGTATCGCCGCCAACTAGGCTCCATCGATGCTGAAAAAAAACAAGTAACTCATAACGCCTAAATTCCGCCTGTGTTTATTTCCGTCAATCAGTTTGAGCGCGAGATGGGGGTGCACCAAACAATCGGCCGTTTTTTCGTGGATCGCCAACCGCCGAAAGAAAATAGTTTTTGGCAGGGGAAACTATTGTATGTCGGCAATGGGAATGGATATGTTTCTATACCGGTCTATTATGACTTACTGCGCCGCCTTGGGGTGCCGGTAGAATTTTTATTGCGGGAAGAACATGTTCGGTTGATGGAACAACTCATGCATTACGCAGTTCTGCAGGAACGAAACATCATCTCTAAAAAAGAAGAGCTCGAAAACACCCGGAAATTATTGACGGGAAGGGTACTGGATCATTCATTGTATGAATCTCTGAATCGGTATCTGGATCAACCGATCTTAAAACCTTTGATGCCGTTCGGCTTGGAGCATGCTTCCCTGAACCGGGCAGATGTTTTTTTATTTGTACTCTGCGACCTGCCGTTAAATGAAATCCAACAATCGCAGGCGATCCGCTACTGGTATGCGTTACATCCGAACTATCTGATCATGGATGATATACGCGATTATACAAAGGACCTGGAAGAAAGGGAAGAAAATGTGGTGATCGAAAATGGAGCGGGCGCGCCTGGATTTGAAAAGACATTCGGTTTGTTTCGAAAAAATGCGGAGATATTAGGAGAAATAAATCCAACACTGAGCCGGTTTATGTTAGAATATGAAGAAGATCTGCGGGAATTTGTTCCGAAAAATATATAATATGGCGCTAGATAAATATGGTATCGCAAAAAGGATCGCGCAGGAGTTGCGGGATGGCATGTATGTGAATCTGGGCATCGGCATTCCCACACTCGTGGCCAATTATATACCGGCGGGTATGATGATCATGATCCAGTCGGAGAATGGTATGCTTGGCATGGGCCCCTATCCCGCAGAGGAAGAACTGGATGCGGATCTGATTAATGCGGGAAAGGAAACAGTTACGATCTTACCGGGCGGTGCTTTTTTTGATAGTGCTGAAAGTTTCGGAATGATCCGGGCGGGTAAAGTAGACTTGACGGTGCTTGGGGCGATGGAAGTATCGGAGAAGGGCGATATTGCGAACTGGAAAATTCCGGGGAAAATGGTAAAAGGAATGGGTGGCGCGATGGACCTAGTGGCCAGTGCGCGTAATATTATTGTTGCGATGCAGCATACAAATCCCAAAGGCGAATCGAAACTGCTTACGGATTGCAGCCTGCCGTTAACGGGCTTGCATTGTGTAAAACGGATCGTTACTGAGCTGGCGGTGATCGATATCACTACCGAAGGATTTGTATTGATAGAAAGAGCGCCCGGAGTCAGCGAGGATGAAATTCGTGCAAAGACAAAAGGAAAGCTATTGGTACCGGAAAATGTGCCGGAGATGCATATTTGATTGAACCCTATTGTCCGTTTAAAAATTAAATTTATAGGATTACCCATTTACATCGCATTGGCAATATAGCTGTAGGGTTTATTTGTCATAAATCGTTCTATCAGCATATGCCAGGCCTATTTTATGACCACTCCCTCTTTAAACGGCGATGACAACCCGTTTCTTTTCACCTTTATTTCTTCCCCGCTTCTTTTTTTCAGGCCCCCCGATCAGGAGTTCATCCACCTCTGCCTTTGAATCCAATGGATGTTTACCGCTGCTTTTCATTGCTTCCGGAGTCTTTCGCTTAAATAACCCGGACGATTTTTGATTCGCTGAAAACTCCCGGGCCAACTCCGTCGTTGACATTCCTTTTTTCTTTGCCGGCAGCCGAAAAGCCATCCCCGAAAGCCTTTTACAGCGGAATCTTTAACTTATGGAATACCGTATGAGCTGTAACCGATTGATCATAGGCGCAGTTCTTACAACGTAAATGATACCGGGTCCTCCCTTTGGAGTTTTTTGTAAACCCGCAAATACGGCACCGGTAGCCATCTTTCCATTTTAATTCAAACAGATACCCTGGTACAATCTTCTTCGATTTTAAAGAACTTATCGATATTTTCGCTTTGCGTTCTATATAGTTAGTCATATATAATAAATCGTTTGAAAAAAATAATTGCCGGCTGGCTGTTGAGTCTTTTTTTCTTTTCATTTTCTTTTGGGCAAAAAATCGCCATTCCTTATGGAGACAATGCGGCGGCGGGTAAATACTATGCAGTTCGTGGAATAAAAATGTATACCGAGGAATATGGGAAGGGGAAGCCGCTGCTGTTGATACATGGAAACGGGGGGCATATCAGCGCGTTTTCAAATAACATTCCCTATTTGTCAAAAAGATACCGGGTGATTGCGGTCGACAGCCGGTCACATGGAAAAACGATCGATGACAACGATTCTCTGAGTTTTGAAATGATGGCCGACGATTTTGCTGCCCTGCTGGATGCCATGCATATTGATTCGGCCTATGTACTCGGCTGGAGTGATGGCGGGATCAATGCGCTGCTGCTGGCCATGCGGCATCCGGAGAAGGTAATCAAACTGGTTTCCACCGGCGCCAATATGACCCCCGATTCATTGGCTATCATCCCCTCTTTTTGGAAGGAGGATTATAAGACTTTTGAATCGGATAAGAATAAAGCACGCCTTACGCGGACCGAGAAAAAAGATTGGAAAATATTTATGCTCGACTGGCTGCAGCCCAATGTTCCGCTGACTGATTTAAAAATAATAAAATGTCCTTCGCTGATTATCTGCGGGGATCACGACCTGATCACCATTGAACATACCGTGGGGATTTATAAAAATATTCCGCAGGCTTATCTGTGGATATTACCTAATTCGGGCCATGGCACGCTGGTCGAATATCGGGATGATTTCAACCGGGCTGTCAGTGATTTTTTTGATAAGCCTTTTCATCATTTCGATTAAATGTTTTTGGTATAACGAGGACGTTGCTGAATAGGAAGGGTAGGTCCCGTTAATTTAATGGGATGGTCCGTTTAATCAATGAGATTATTCTTCACGGCGAAGAAAACCAGTCCGGCGGTATTTTTAGCTCCAAATCTTTCCATGAGTCGGTCCTTGATGGCTTCCACCGTGCGCGGGCTCACTTCGAGTTTCTGAGCGATTTCCGAAGCGGTGAATTCCATACAGATATATTTCACGACTTCCCGTTCGCGTTCGCTGAGGGTCACTTCCGTGTTCAGGTTGGGAATCACCTTGGTGCGGGCATGGGATTTCTTGAGCAATATGCGGTTGACGAAATTATTCAGGTAATAACCTTTAGCCGAAACTTCCATGATGGCGCGTTTGATTTCCGACGGGTCCGCACTTTTCAGCAGGTAACCGTTGGCGCCGATTTCCATCATATGGCTCACGAAACGTTCATCCTCGTACATCGTGAGGGCGATGATATGAATCTGCGGGTATAATTTGGCAATGGTCTTGGTGGTTTCAATACCGTCTTTGAGGGGCATCCGGAGATCCATCAGAATCACATCCGGCTGTGATACCGGAAGACCGTCGAGTAATTCCTGTCCATTCTCGGCTTCCTGAACGAATTTGATGTTGGTATAGGCCCTTAACGAAAGAATGACTCCTTTCCGGAAAATTTTATGATCATCTGCAATGGCAACTTTGATGAATCCCATAAGCTATTGTGTCGGGTGACAATTGAAATTACGCTTTAATTGGCTTCGGTGACGGACTTCAATTCATCCTCGCGGTTCATTTCTATCGTAACCTTATAATAAGTCTGGGACATATCTTTTTCGAAGAAGATTTTGCCCTGTAATACTTTCAGCCGGCTCTGTATATTTTTTAGACCCAGACCCACATTGCTTTTGCCCAGTTTCTCGAAATCTGTTTGTGTCAGTCCCCGGCCGTCGTGGTGCATGCGGATAAAAAATCGCTGACCGCTGGTATTTTGCGTAAGGTGAATAAAGCTGGCATTACTGTGTTTGAGGATATTGTTAATCAGTTCCTGGATGATTCGGAAGATGATCAATTCGTTTTCGGCTTTCAGTCTCTCGCGGTAATCATGAAAGCGGGAGCTGGCATTCATGCTGCCCGAGCCACTGATCTTTTGAAACAGGTCGTTCACGGCAGACTCCAGTCCGAAATTCTTCAACGTCGGCGGCATCAGGCTATGGGATATGTTTCTGATCA
Organism: Bacteroidota bacterium; assembly: GCA_043780315.1. Taxonomy (GTDB): domain Bacteria; phylum Bacteroidota; class Bacteroidia; order Chitinophagales; family Chitinophagaceae; genus Puia. The sequence continues at coordinate 8,167 of JAYWCS010000366.1, forward strand.
GCTGAATGGTATCATCGATGATCTGTTTGGCATTGTAGATGCTCTGGAGCTGCGTTTGTTTATCCAGGTTCACAAAGTTCTCATTGAGGTAAAGGCGGGCCGTAGCGAGGAGCGGACCGGCATCATCATGCAGATCGGCCGCAATACGCTGCCGTTCTTCTTCCTGTAAACGGATGGACGCGTTTAATAATGTTTTTTGTTGATCCTGCTCCATGCGCTGGAGCTGTTGCTGATAGCGAATGATTTTTCGCTGGTGAAAGCTGATGAATACGATCATGCCGATCGTGAGTGCCAACATCCCGATGGTACCGAAAAATAGCACCATGGAAATATTGTTATCGGGGATAGAGGCTTCTAATAAAATCATTAGGGGCAGTCAGGGGTTTAGGGTGATGATTTTTTACCGGTTGTTCGGAAAGGTAAAATCAACAGAAATGTTTTCAGGGGGTTTTGATTTGTTCTGGGAGCGCGAAATGAAAAAAGCAATCGAAATAATTAAATTAACTACAATATTAGCAAATTGATTAATGGCCCAATATTTATGTAATTGTTCTTGAGATAGGCGATTTACTACAATATACAAAAAGAGTGTCGTGGCTACGTAAAGTAAAAGAGCAAGTGATATTAAAAAATTTGGTGTTATCAAATTGGTAGTATCAGTAGTTGGTCTAAGGGCGATCATGAAATAACAAATTGATAGTATAAGGATAGTGACTGAAGATATTGAGCTAATTAATGAGTTAAATTGCTCATTTTCATATTTTGAGAATGAAAAACAAAGGATTATAAATACTATTGACAGTAAAATTATAATGAATTTTACAAGCCTGTTTTTAATTATTAGATAGAAAAAATAGATAAGAAGGTAATATTCTAAGATACTATAGAGGTTCCATAGTAGATATTTATGTAAAAATCCCCATTTTGACATCCAGACCAGTCCATCAGTAAGAAGTGAGGTTATACTTGAAATGAAAATTACCCATAATGCTTTTGTTCCTTTCCTGCTGCAGAAAAAAATAAAAGAAGAAATAGGTAATAACGATGAAAGTAAACTGATAGTTACAAGCACTTGATCACTATAGTTGGATTATCCAAATATAGAAACTAACATGCAGATTTACAAATACTTATCAAGAAAACCAGCTGTAAGGTTTTTGTACGTCTGTTTTGTCAACAACCATTCCCGGCGTGACAACTATTTTGCCATGACCATTTACTGTTGAATATTCCATGATACTTTTTCCTTTCGCGTCAATTCCAACATAAACTAACGTTTTGCAACCATCCTCATTCAAAGCTTCAAAAAAACGTATTCCTACACAATCAGGTTGTGCTAACGTTTGCTCAATTAAATTTTTTCCAACTATGAATGAATTTGAGCCCTCGACAGTGTAAGTATCATGGTGATCTTTTACCATTTTAGTTGCCAATTCAATGGAAATTTCCTCACCAACCGTTTTGTAATCTTTTTGTTCCTTAACTAGTAATTCTTTGTTCATAATCGGAGTTTTAAAGTTTATTTTCTTAATAACCTATGTAATTAAACCCTTAAAAAAAGATTGAACAACGCTTAGATTGCAGTTTAAAAAACCTTCTCTTACCTGAAAATCAGACTAGTAGGGGCTTTAGGTAAAAATACGAAGAATATTTCCGTGCGTAATTAACGTAAGTTTCCTAATGCCGTATCGTATTTCTACGGTCAGTTTTTTAGATTGATGGAAGAATAATTGAGGAGAAGTAACGACTTATCCCCAATTAGAGTGAAATTGTGGATAAAGGAAAATGCTTAGAGGAAGGTTTAAATTTTTAAAACAGGATTTTTACTACACGTTCCTGAGTCCGATTTGCGTAAATCGCAATTAATCGAGTGTTTTTGCGTTAACAAAATGTAAAATAAAACAAGTTGACTGGCACCGAATATTTGAATTTTCAAGGAATTGGAAACTCTTATTTGACGTCTGGATTGGACTTTGGGTGGGTTCGTAAAAAAATGATTATTAATCAACTTTTTAAGTCAAATTTAAATTGGACTGCATTTTTAATTCAGTGAAATATTGCTCTTTTTTGAATGTGCGGGAAATACCATTTTTACTTTAGTTCTTGTTCATTTCAAGATGCAATTCTCAATTTTATTATTAAATATCATAGCCTTAAAGAATAGAAACAACTTTACAACCAACCCAATATGAGCGTGGAATTAGTTATTAAAGTGGCCATTGCTGATGATCACAAGATTTTTCGCGACGGCATCCGAATGGCGCTGAAAAATAAAGACTATCTAAAAATTATCTGGGAAGCAGAAGATGGACGGGATTTGGTTCATAAGATGATGTTGAAAAAACCGGATGTGCTTCTGATGGATATCCGGATGCCAGAGGTCGATGGGATTAATGCGATCGGTATTCTAAGAAAAGAGTATGAAGACGTAAAAATTATTGTACTTACTATGTACGACGACCAGGAAATGATCTCCAAAATGATGGAGATGGGCGCAAATGCGTACTTAACAAAAACAACCGATCCGGAAGAAATATATCAGGCTATTTTGGCTTGTATGAATGATGATTTTTATTTTAACGACCTAGTAAATAAGGCAGTTCTCTCCAAATTGCAAACAAAACGTCAGGTACGTCAGTTTTATCCAGACCCAATAAAATTTTCTGAAAAAGAAGTGAAAATTTTAAAGTTACTGGCGCAGGACAAAACGACGGAAGAAATTTCGAAAGAAGTATTTTTAAGCCCTCGAACCATTGAAACGATTCGGCAAAATATGAAAACAAAGGTCGGAGCAAAAACGATTGCTGGTCTCATTATGTATGGAATGAGAAATAAGTTAATTGACTAATCAATAATTTACCGTAACTATTCCACTTTTTACTGCATACATCGCAAGACCTACCCGACTCTTCACATTTAATTTTAAAAATAAGGCGTCCCGGTAATTATCTACCGTTCGGGGACTCACTTGCATTTTTTGGGCAACCTCTTTATAGGTCAGTTCTGTAGCAACATATTTTAGAAAAGTAATTTCATTTTCATTTAATATTACCGATCCCCAGGCAGACGCTTTTGAGCCATGATTTTTCATTAAGTTAAAGAGCCTGCCGGTAACTGTATGGGAACAATACGTACCATTATTTACGATACTTTGAAGTGCATGACGTAGTTCTCCAGGCGGCACATCTTTCTTCAGAAATCCACGCACCCCTGCTTTGATCAAATGTATTAAAGTCTCCGCATCATACATGGTTAAGATTAAAATCTTGATCTGGGGATGATTTTTACCGACCCAATGGGTGGTTTCATGACCATCCATTTCCGGCATATTCAGATCTAGCAGCAATATCTCGGGCATATTGACTAAGTTTATTTTTTCTATGAATTCTTTTCCATTACTCGCCATCAGGGAAACCTTAAATTCCTCAAACGAGTTAATAACATTCGCTAAAGCGTCCCGGACTAATATATGATCTTCAACCAAACCGATTTTTACTGGATCTTTTGTCATCTGCTAAGTATAAAAATTTAACACGGTGTTGTAATAATTATGGATGTTCCGTTTCCCAAAGAACTATTCATCTCGAATTTAGCTTCAATTATTTTCGCGCGTTTTTGCATATTATAAATGCCATTCATCTGGCGCGTTTCGTTGTTCTGATCGTTTATATTAAATCCTTTGCCATTGTCCTGAACAACTAATTTTAATTGCTCCTTAGAATAAAAAAGCGAAATGTTTATATCCGTTGCTTTTGCATGCCGGATAATATTGTTGAAGGCTTCCTGCACGACACGAAAAAGAATAATTTCTTTATTTTCATGTAGCCTGATGGGGTCGCCAAACACATGTAGTCGTATATTGAATTTACCACCTCTTTGTAAATATCCAACCTGCATTTCGATTGATTTTTTCAAGCCGCCTGACTTAATTAGATCAGAGTTCAGGGATCTGGACAAATGCCGAAGATCGTTCAATGCTGTTTCAAGAATATCTGAAATCTCACAAATGCCTGCTTTTGACTCTTCCTTTCTTTCGAGATCCAAAGTGTTTATTCCTAATTTGGCCAGTGACAATATCTGGCCGACATTATCGTGAATTTCCCTTCCAATTTCCTGAAAAGTCTGCTCCTGAATTTCCACTTGAGCTTTATTTATTTCTAATTCACGATTAGTAATTATAGCCAACATTTCAGAATTAAATCCCCTTTGCTTTTTCTGAATAAAAAAGAGAATTATGATGATGAATGTTACCATCACAACTATAAAAAATATTATAAAACTAATAAAAATAACTATTTCTGTATTGGAATTGGGCATAAAAAAGCTTTCCCGAATGAAAAAATAAGTATTGTATTAAATAGTAAATTCAAGCTTAAAAAAATATTTAAGGAATCAAGGGCGTAAATCGATAAAACATAAAAGCTAAATATTAATGGGGTGGTTACACTAAAATAAAAAAGTATTCCACTCATTATGATAAAAGTCGGATCACTTTTAAAATCAATATTCAAGTCTGATTTAAAAACTTCATAAAAATAAAATAAACATGAAATTGTTATAAATAGATTTTCTATGCCAAATAAATCTGGCATGAATAGTGAAAATGCATGTCTTTTTCCAAACCAAATCGTGCAACAAATTAAAACATAGGCCATAAATAGTAGAAGAGTTACTATTTTAAAAAACTTTCTACTTAAATTTTGATTTATGAAATAGTACAATAAGAAAATTTCTACAATCGAGAAAACATTAAGTGTGATAGTTTTAATTTGCTCAAGGAACTTATTTTGAGGGATTAAATAATTGACTGCCTCAATAGGTAACATAATAAACATTAGAGCAGTTATATAAATATGAATTGGCAGCAGGTTTTTTTTTCGGTGAACTATGCTAATAAAAAATGCAAAAATTATTACTCCGAAATTTAACAAATCAGTTACGCTGTATATAATGTTAGTCATATTTCGAAATTCTTAGATGACCCAACGAATGTAAAAGAAGAAAATAGCCAACAAAGGGTGAAATCACCCTATTTGGTAAAAATTAATAACTTATCTGGAAGGAAGGGGCGGAAACGGGGAAAAAGAAAACCTGCTTTTTGTAGGGCCCGGGACCCGGTAAAAAAGCAGGTAAATGCAGTGCAGCTCCTTAACAACGGACTTCAATAAGATTGAATAAAATGGCTGGTTTCGCAAAGGATTCGTTCGGTAAACCGGGTCTTGGCGGAACAAGGTATAGCGGACAAAACGGGCTTTAAAAGAAAAAATAAGTTGATTGACATTGGATTTCGCGTGGCTTTCGGTGGATATTGGAAACTCTTTATGGACGGTAAATTCTCAGATATTGGATGATAATGGTTGCTTATTCCCGTCAATCAACTTATATCAAAAGTATATCCTTCACCATATTAGGCAAAGAGCAGCTTTGCCCGTTTTTAACGATTCGGCTTTTACGCCACAACTCGTATCTTTGCGATCTCCCCAAAGGACATTTCCCATAGGCTCACGTAGTTTAACTGGTATATTTTGTTCCTCCGTATAATCCGTATTCTTTTAATTTCGTAGTTTTCCTATAGTAACTGTCACCTTTATTTGTCATTTTGAGGTACTATATCCCTATGAACCAACTAAAATTCACCGTATGAAAAAACTGGAACCAAACGAAACCATCAAAGTCATTATCGCCGACGATCACGCCCTGTTCCGTGCCGGCGTTAAAACCGCGCTTTCCGTTAAAAAGGATGTGGAATTAATTGCAGAAGCCGACAACGGTATGCAGTTACTGAATCTCCTCAAACATATGGAACCCGATGTGATCCTGCTCGATATCCAGATGCCCATCATGGATGGTATCGCCACCCTGCCGGAAATCCGTAAAATGTATCCACAGGTGAAAGTAATTATACTCTCCATGCACAATGATCATTCCATGATCTCTAAACTCATGGAGATAGGCGCCAACTCGTATCTGACCAAAAACACCGACTCCGAAAATATTTACAACGCCATTAAGACCTGCTACGAACAGGAATTCTACTTCAATGAACTTACCAACAAGGCGCTGCTAACCGGGCTTCGTACGCGCCGCACAGAACCCAGTCTGCCCCAGGAGGCCCACCTCACCGAAAAGGAGACCACCATCCTGAAGATGATGTGCGAAGAAAAAACGACCAAGGAAATTGCCGACCTGGTGGAAATCAGTCCGCGCACCGTGGAAGCAATTCGCGACAAGCTCAAAACAAAGACCGGCTCCAAATCGATGGCCGGACTTGTGATGTATGCCGTGAAAAATGGGATCATTCAGCAGCCGTAGGAGAAGGATCCGGGCGATAAGCCGGGGAAGGGAGGGGTACCCGTTTTACGGAATCAATCCAAATCGGCTAACTTTAGATCAGCATACAACCATTGAACCGTCTCATCAACCACCAAGGCAGCCTGTTGGATCCGGAAACACCGGTAGCAACCGCTTTTAATAGAAGTCTCCGTTACGGAGATGGTCTTTTTGAGACGATGTATTGGAACGGTAAGGAAATTCTGAATGAAGGGTTTCACCTCGACCGCCTCTTCCAGGGCCTCCACACTTTGCAATTTGACTTGTCCGGCCACTTTAGCCGCGCCTTTGTTTCGGCGGAGATTTTACGAATCTGTGAGCACAATGCACCCGAAGAAAAAGCCCGTGTTCGTTTAAATGTTTTCCGCGAAGAGGGCGCCAGCCTTTTTCCGGCTCATAATCAACCCATCTTCATTATTGAAACGGCCGGTATTCCGGAACAAAATCAGCTGTCGGTACGTTTAATGAAATATACTTTGGAGAAAAAGTCGACCGGCATCCTCAGTAATCTGAAAACCAATAATTATCTTCTGAACATCATCGCGCTGCAGCACGCGAAAACGAATGGTTTTGATGATGCTCTGCTCGTCAATAGCCATCATAATTTTTGCGAAGCGAGCTCCAGCAATGTTTTTATGATCCGCCGGGGTATTATTTTTACACCGGCTTTGTCGGAAGGTTGTGTGGCGGGAACAAAACGCCGGGAATTAATAGAAAAACTGAATTCGCTCGGATTGGAAGTAAAGGAGACCGCCTTAACAGGCGATTTGTTGGCGGAGATGGAGGAGGGTTTTCTCACGAATGCCATCCAGGCGATTCGATCCGTCGCCTGCATCGACGATCAGCTTTTTACGAATCAACAAACGCAACAAATTATCCGGGTATTGAATAATTGCGAATAATGAAACAACCTGTCAATCTCTTCTGGTTCCGGCGCGACCTTCGCCTTACCGACAATGCCGGCTTGTCGATTGCCCTGCAATCGGATAAGCCACTGCTGCTGTTATTTATCTTCGACCGGAATATTCTCGACAAGCTGGAGCAGAAAATGGATCGTCGCGTAGAATTTATTCATCACGCCCTGGAAGCCATGCAAAAGCGTCTGGCGAAGCGCCACACGGCCATCGAAATACATTACGGTAAACCCAAAGACGTATTTGCCCATTTAGCCGAAACCTACCGGATTGGCAAAGTGTTTACCAATGAAGATTATGATCCTTATGCAATCACCCGCGATGGAGCCATCGAGGCATTTCTGAAAAGCAAGGGGATCGGATTTCAAACCAATAAGGACCAGGTGATTTTTTCAAAACAGGAAATTATGAAATCCGACGGAACACCTTACACCGTTTTCACCCCGTACAGCGTAAAATGGAAGGCATTACTCGACTACCTGGGATCGGTTTATCTCGAACCGTCTCCGGTAGAGAAACATTTTTCGAATCTTTATATTCATGATCCGAAACCGCTTCCCAGTCTGGCTTCTATGGGATTTACAGAATCAGGAAAAAGGTTTCCTTCCCTCTCGATCGATACGGAACGGATAAAAGAATACGGTGATAAACGCGATTTTCCGGGCCTGAATGCAACCTCGCGCCTGGGTATTCATTTACGTTTTGGAACCCTCTCGATCAGGCAACTCGCGGCACAAGCCTTACAGGAGAGTCCGGTGTTTTTGAATGAACTGATCTGGCGGGATTTTTATCAGATGATCCTCTGGCATTTTCCGAAAGTAGGGAAGGGGCATGCTTTTAAAGAAGCGTATGAAAAAATTGCCTGGAGAAATAATGAAAAAGAATTTGAACGCTGGTGCGCGGGAACCACCGGTTATCCGATGGTAGATGCCGGCATGCGGCAGCTGAATGAAACCGGATTTATGCATAACCGCGTGCGCATGGTGACAGCTTCGTTTTTATCCAAACATCTGTTGATCGACTGGCGCTGGGGAGAAGCTTATTTCGCTGAAAAATTACTCGACTACGACCTGGCATCCAATAACGGAGGCTGGCAATGGGCGGCCGGCAGCGGTTGCGATGCGGCACCCTATTTCAGAATATTTAATCCGACGATACAACAACAAAAATTCGATCCCACAGGCACGTATATTAAAAAGTGGTTGCCCGATTTTCAGGAACTGAGTTACCCTACACCCATGGTGGAACATGCTTTTGCGCGGGACCGGGCGATCCGCGTTTATAAAGAAGGTTTGGCAGTCGACTTGTAAACATCCACTAATACATCCACCGCTTTTCGCCCTTCTTCCCCCAGAGAAATACTGTATTGATTCACATATAAATCGATATGCTGCCGCATCACCGATTCCTGCATTTCCTGTGCGTGTTGCTTTACATAATCGGTCAGAACCGGATAATTTTTTTGAGCATACAATACGCTGGTCCGAATTAAATCATTCATCTCCTGCCTCATTTCTTCTCCGAATTCCTTGCGCATCACAATGCCCCCCAGCGGAATGGGTGACTTGGTTTTCTGTTCCCAGAATTCGCCCAGGTCCATTTGTTTGATCAGCCCGCGTTGCATATAGGTGAAACGGTTTTCATGAATGATCACGCCGCAGTCTACTATACCCTCGAGCACGGCACCCTCAATTTCTGAAAAGACCATATATTTTTTTCGGGTGGCTTTTGGAAATGCAAGACTGAACAAAAGATTCGCGGTTGTTTGTTCCCCCGGAATCGCTATCATCAGCTGTTCAATATCTTTTAATACAATATTATTTTTCGAAATCAATAATGGTCCCACGCCTTTGCCCAGCGCGCCACCCGAATCGAGGAGTACATAATTATTTTGTAAAAGCGGCCAGACACCATAACTCACCTTACTGATATCCAGTTTTTTTTGAAGCGCCCAACGGTTCAGGGTTTGCACATCTTCATGCACCACATCAAACTCAAAGGATCCGGTATCGATTTTATGATTCACCAGCGCATCGAAAATAAAAGTATCATTCGGACAGGGACTAAATCCTAAAGAGAGTTTCATTTTCGAATTGTAATTTTTGAATGAGCAAAGTCAGCGTTTCATGCAGATTCTCCATCGCTTCTTTTAATTTCCACCGGCTTTTATCGCGATCGCCCAGCACATTGGAAATCGAGCGGATTTGAAGAAAGGGGATTTTTTCCATTAGACATACATAATGCAAAGCGGCGCCTTCCATGCTTTCAACAATCTGTTTTGGATTTAGTTGAAACCCCGGGGTGTCTGACGACTTGATTTCATTCACCGTTAAACCATCCCTCGCTGGCAAACCCGTCCATTCCAGTAACTGCGTATAGGGATTAATTAATTTCCCCTGGCGGAAAGGAAACCTGTCCGGTTGATCCAGGCCCATCTCCGACAGCGACCGGAAACCGGACTTTTCCATCATGCCCAGGTCGGCCAGCAGTTCCGAACGAATCACGAATACTTTACCCAGATCCGACGCCGAGGGGGATCCCCCAATGCCTGCCTGCAGCACCAGCGCCGGGCGGAATACCTGAATTTTTTTTTGCAGACTGTAAGCCGTTTGCAATTGACCGATGCCGCTAATCAACAATTCAGGTTTTGATGCGTTATTGGGTAAGGAATTGCTATCCGGCCAAACGATTGGTTTACTGATTTCAAAATCTGTAGCTGATACCAGGAGCAGATGCATGCACAAATATCTGTAAACCGAACCAATCCGACCGATGTATTACCTTTGCAAAAATTTTGATGGGGATGGTATTTCTGACCAGAATTGTACATTTTAATGCGGCTCATAAATTATACAATCCGTCTTGGACGCGCGACAAAAATGAACAGGTATTTGGTGCCT
>JAYWCS010000367.1:0-6141 GCA_043780315.1 Bacteroidota bacterium
GGAGCCGTTATAGAACGATAAGAATTTCACTGGAATTCATGAGAATCCTTTTATCTGGAAAGAAAATTCCCCGGCAAGCGCATGCCCTGTTCATCGGAAAGTACTTTTTTCATTACTTTCTTCAATCCGTCCGGCAGGATTTTTTTTTCTTCTTCTGTTAATGCCTGGGTGATCTCGAAAAATTCATCTTCATCATCATAGTAGCCGAAATGGAGATCATACAAATCATTGGCATGAAGCCGTACAGATATTTCTTTATCCTCTTCATAGACATGCATCGTGATGATCGACCATTGGTCGACATCTTCGAAATTAAATCGAACTTCCACCGGATCGTTACTAAGTACCTGTGTCACTAGTTTTTCGATCATTTCGCCCGAATGATTTTTTATCAGTTCTTCATATTTCATATTCAGGTGCTTACAGTTCAGATTCGCTTTTCAATGGAGGTGTCAATATCTGTCAATGATATAACTACTTTTTCAGCAACTTGATAATGGTCTGTTGATTTTTTACAATCAGATCCAATACTTTCTGATTTCTCAAAATAGACGTTTGATTTTTGATGATCGCATGTTGATTGGCAATAATCGTTTTTTGATTTCCTTTTAACACTTTCTGGTTGTCAACAATTGAACCCTGATTGGCTTTAATGGATTGTTGATTTTTCAGAATAGAAGCCTGATTGCCTTTAATCTGTCCCTGATTGTTTACGACTACATCATTAGGTTGTTTTGCGGCCATTTTGTCTAATTTTAAAGTGAATGAATGGTTAATTCGTTTCGGATATCAAATTTATACAATTACAACCGTTTAAAATAAAACGGACGCAAAGAATCACTGTAATATTGCAAGTTTAACTTATTTCGATGTGGGAATAGTTGTGGTATTAATCGCCGCAGCGGTAATCACCTGCGGTACAAAATCACGATCTACTATGTCCTCAATGGGTGTTCGTTTGCTGAGTAGTTTCATTTTTATTCCCATATTCTGAATTTTTTGCAGGTCCTCATCTGTCGGAGTGAGCTGCACATAACTGACGCGATGTGGATCCGCTGTGAGTACATAGTTGAGCACTTTTTCATCCTGTCTGTAGTAAGGCGAAACGAGTTTAGCGGCCTCTGCGCGATGTGTTTCTGCCCAGGCACCTGATTGTGCGATGCCCCGTACAAGATCCTGTACGATTTCCGGGTGATCTTTTATTAAATCTTCATGTACCACCAGCGCACACGAAATAAAGTTGGGCCAGATATCCCGCGCGTAATACAGAATACGTCCAATGCCATCCAGTTCTGCTTTTGCGCAAAAGGGTTCGCCTACAAAATAACCGTCGATGGCGCCTGCAGCCAGCGAAGTTGGCATGTCGGGCGGGGGCAATACAATAAAATTGATATCGCTTGGCTTCATGCCATAGTCTTCCATGAGCTGATGAAAAACGAAATTCTGGTTGCTATATATGCTGGGGATGGCAATTTTTTTTCCTTTAAGGTCGAGCATATTCCGGATTGAGCTATTTATGCCAACAACAATTTCAGAACCATCGCGGTGGCCGAGATAACAAATTTTTACAGGCACGCCCTGCTCGCGCAATTTCATTGCCAATGGCACAATCATAAAAGCAGCCTGTACCTGTTTTGCTTCGAGCGCACTCACAACGGTTGGAAAATCAGTGAAGAGACGGGAATTAAAATTTGTTCCACTGCTGCTTGTCTTCGAAGCAAAATCGGTAACAGGGCAGGTGAGGTGGCAGGTCACGGGAAGAAAGGCAACCGTGAGCTCGCGCGAGGCTTTTGTATTCGATCCTTCGTGAATGGGATCGCGCGTTTTGGAATTATCCAAATGATTCCATGGGCGATACCGGAGTAATCCGAGCAACGTAATCGTTAAAGAGATTCCAAAAACAATTCGGGTGAAATTTAATTTCATAAAAATCAAATACAAATTTAGCACAACTTGAATTCATCGACGGGGAAGCTCCAATCCAAGCTCCCAGAGAATTTGCTTCGTCGCTTCAATCACTTCAGGGTCCGTGCTGTTGCGCGGACGAAGCGTGTTGATCCGTAATTCCTGTCGAACGGTTGCCGGCCGGTTGGATAAAACCAGCACGCGGTCTGCCAGCTGGGTCGCTTCTTCGATATCATGCGTTACGAAAACGACTGTGCGGGGTCTGTTTTCTAATAGTCTTACCAATTCCCGACGCATGCGTAATCGTGTTTGATAATCGAGTGCAGAAAACGGTTCATCCATCAATAAAATATCTGAATCTCCGGCGAGTACACGCGCAAGTTCCACGCGTTGACGCATGCCGCCGGATAATTCATGCGGATAATGATTTTCAAATCCTTCCAGATAGATCAGTTTAATCAGCTCTTTCAATTCGCGGTCCCGCTGGCCGGCATCATCGATGGAACGTAACCCGACCGAAATATTTTCTGACACTGTGAGCCAGGGGAACAGTCCGTCCTGCTGATACACGGTACGGATGATACCGGACCGCGTAACATGGCCCGAAGAAGGTTTAATAAAACCGGATAACAAGTTTAAAATAGTTGTCTTGCCGCAGCCCGAGGGACCTACCAGTACGACTACTTCTCCGGGATGCACTTCCAGGTTCAGGTCCTGAATCACTGCAACGGTTCCATAATGATGGGAAACATTTTCCAGCCAAAGCCGGGTGTCGGTCAATTTATCGTTCATAGCCCCAGCGTACATTAGGAAGTTTTGTTAATTGGGCCAGCAAACGGTCGATACCCATGCCCAGCAATCCGATAATAATCATATAACAAACGGCCGAATCGAGTCGCAATCCATTGCGTGCTTCCCATATTCCATAACCGAGCCCGTCCTGACAGCCGACCATTTCTGCGGCCACGATCACCACCCAGGCAATGCCGTAGCTGACACGCAATGCCGTGATCACCTGTGGCAGTACGGCAGGGAAAGTGATTTTCGACAATAATTCAAAATCTTTATAGTGATAATCTTTTGCTACCCGAAAATAGATACTCGGGATGGTGGCAACGGCAGATAGTGTAGCCAAAGCGAGGGGAAAAAAGGTAGCCATAAAAATCAGGAAGATGGCGGGCTTATCTCCGATATGAAACCATAAAATCGCGAAGGGAATCCAGGCAAGTGGGGACAGGAAGCGAAAAAAATTCAGCATCGGCACGAAGGCTTGCCGGGCGCGCAGATGCTGGCCCAGCCACAATCCGATGGGTATACCGAGGGTAGCGGAGATAACAAAACCTACGGCAACCCGCCACAACGAGGCAATAATATCGTTGATTAAACGGCCTGCCCTTATTTCCTCCCGAAAGCTTTTTAATACCGCTGCGGGGGAAGGCATTGCGTAGGCAGGGAAAAAATGTGTGTACGACACGATAAACCATAACAACAGAACGATCCCCAACACCAGTGCGGGCAGGCCAACGCGCAGGGCGTTCCTTTTTCGAACGGAAGTTGAACCGGCTTTCGCCGTTGCATCCCGACGCCGGGTTGTGTCAGTTTCTATTGCGTTCATATTTAATTACCATCGGGTTCATTAAAATGAATATAAGTAAAAATTTGTATTCTGTCGCGCAAGATATAACCTGAATTTTATTGTCACTTTTATACTAGTTTTATTTTTTATTAATAAACCGGCTGAACCATTTACATGAGGTACTTAAAAATATTGCTGGCAAGCTGTATGGTCAGCCTGAATGCACTGGCACAGGAAACCTTCCCGGTGAACGGCGTATCGGATCTGCGTAATGATTATTTTGCTTTTACCGGTGCGACCATTGTAAAAGATCCACAAACCACTTTGCAAAATGCAACCCTGATTATCCGGCAGGGAAAAATTATAGCGGCAGGAGTAAATCTTTCGATTCCCTCCGACGCTGTGGTGATCTCCTGCAAAGGGAAAACGATTTATCCTTCTTTTATCGACTTATTTAGTGATTACGGGGTGGCACCGCCGATGCGCGGAAAAGATGGCGGCCCCTCCTTCTTCCAGAATGCCAGTAACAGCAAAGGCGCATATGGATGGAATCAGGCGCTTCGGCCGGAAACGGATGCTTCTACATTATTTACGGCTAACGAAGAGAAGGCAAAGAGTTTGCGCGGCATTGGATTCGGAACTGTGCTCAGTCATCAGCAGGACGGCATTGCGCGCGGGGCCGGCACACTCATTACCCTCGGAAATAGCAGAGAAAATCTGGTAATGCTGAAAGAAAAAGCGGCCGCGTTTTATTCTTTTTCCAAAGGACTTTCGACACAGGATTATCCCACTTCGCTTATGGGCACGATCGCCCTGCTGCGTCAAACCTACCTGGATGCAAAATGGTATAAAAATAAGCCCGCTACAGAAGGCGTTAATTTAAGTCTGGATGCCTGGAATAATTTGCAGGCCCTCCCACAGATATTTGAGGCCAATGATAAGTGGAACGATTTACGCGCACTAAAAATTTCGAATGAATTTGGCGTGCAATATATTATTAAGGGCGGTGGAAACGAATATCAGCGAATGGAAGAAATGAAGGCATCGAAAGCATCTTTTATTTTACCGGTTAATTTTCCCTTGGCAATGGATGTGGAAGATGTCAATGATGCGCGGGTGGTCGCACTCAGTGTTTTAAAAAACTGGGAGATGGCGCCACTCGAACCGGGCATTTTTGAAAAAGCCGGAATTCGCTTTGCACTTACGGCGGCCGGTCTGAAGAGCAATGATGATTTTTTTGTGAATCTGCGCAAAGCCATTGAAAATGGTTTGAGCCCTTCAAAAGCATTGGATGCTCTAACGAGAACAGCTGCCAGTTTAATTGGGCAATACGATATGGTGGGTAGTCTCGATGCGGGAAAAATTGCAAACTTCCTTATTACCAGTGGGCCCGTTTTTGATGAGAAGACTGTCTTTTTTCAAAACTGGGTGCAGGGAAAAAAATATGTGATCAGCGAAAATGGCTGGAAAGATTATCGCGGTAATTATAAACTCAGCATCCAGCAGAAAACGCAACGGAAAGAATACAATGTGGAAGTGAAAGGCACCGCGGTGAAACCTTCTGCCAGCTTGCAATTGGTGGGCGACACCACAAAAGCAGAGGCAACTATTACGGTCAACGACCGGTTGATAAAAATGGTGTGGAGTACAAAGCCCGACAGTAGCCGGATTTATAGTTTATCCGGCGTGGTAGAAGATGAACGCTGGACGGGCAATGGGTACAATAGTGCAGGGGATGCCATTACCTGGAGCATGCTGTACGTTTCACCCTTTATAGAAAAACCGGACACGACAAAAAAACCGGAAAAGAAAATCATCAACGATACGGTGCTGTATCCGTTCAAAGGATTCGGATGGGCGGTAGCACCGAAAGCCGAGGACCTGTTGATAAAAAATGCGACCGTATGGACGAATGAAAAAGAAGGCATTCTAACGGGCACCGATGTTTATGTGAAGAATGGAAAAATTGCAGCCGTGGGTAAAAATCTGAATTATCCGAATGCGAAAGTAATTGATGGAACCGGGATGCATCTAACGCCGGGAATCATTGATGAACATTCGCATATCGCGATTACCGGCGGTGTGAACGAATGTTCTCAATCAGTAACCGCTGAAGTGCGCGTGGCCGATGTACTCAATCCGGACGATATACAGATGTATCGTCAGCTGGCGGGTGGCGTCACGAGCTCACATTTGCTGCATGGTAGCTGCAATACGATCGGGGGACAAACACAGCTGATCAAACTTCGCTGGGGACTGGATGCGGAGGCACTCAAGTTTGCAAACTGGCATCCATTTATAAAATTTGCGTTGGGTGAAAATGTAAAGCGTAGTTATTATCCGGAAAATAATCGTTTTCCAGATACGCGCATGGGCGTGCAACAGGTGTTGATTGATGCTTTTTCACGGGCTAAGGATTATGAAGCGTTGGGCTTAGATAAACGCCGCGATCTGGAACTGGACGCACTCGTGGCCATCATGCATCAGAAATTATTTATTACCTGTCACTCATACGTGCAAAGTGAAATCAACATGCTGATGTATGTTGCCGATACCTTCGGATTTAAAGTAAACACATTCACGCATATTTTGGAGGGTTACAAGGTTGCCGATAAAATGAAAGCACGGGGGGCCAGTGTCTCCACATTCAGCGATTGGTG
>JAYWCS010000368.1:0-5544 GCA_043780315.1 Bacteroidota bacterium
TACCGATCACCAGGTCGGTATCCCCATCGCCGTCCATATCGGTTGCATACAGCGTGTTCCACCAACCACTACTGGGGAAATGAATATAGGTGGCAGAAGCATCTTCCAGCTTGCCATTCTTATTGACAAATACAGTGATGGGCATAAATTCTCCGACAACAATCAGATCAGGTTTTTTATCCCCGTTCACGTCCATCCATACGGCGTCCGTCACCATCCCGATTTTTAACAGCGCCGGATCCATCGTTTCGGTAACATCAGAAAAATTACCCTGACCGTCATTCAGCAAAATTCTGGAACCGGGTGACAAGGGGTATTTTCCGGGAATGACCCGGCCACCGATAAACAAATCCATATTTCCATCCCCATTAATATCAGCAGCCTTTACACAACTCTTGCTAAAGGGAAGAGAAGGTAAATGCGTATGGCTCCTGGAAAAATGCCCGTGACCATCATTGAGATATAGTCTGTCTTCCAGCAATTTGCTGTGCTCATCCAAATCATATCCGCTACTTGAAATATAAAGATCCATATCACCGTCCTGATCGCAGTCAAAAAAAACGGCAGCGCCCGCCTCAAACAGGGAATCGTTCAGAAAGGCCGGCTGGGCTAAACTACTAAATTTCCCCAGCCTGTCCTGCGTAAATATCTGCGCGGGCTGATGACGGCCACCACCAAAAAAAACATCCTGCAACCCATCCTTATTGATATCCGCCACCGCCATACAGGGTCCTGATTTGGATAGGAAACTGGTCAGTAGTTTTTGAATAGAGAAATCATCGAAATTTTTCTCGCGGTGTTTCATTCCGGCGGGTGTTTCCATCTCCGTAAAATATGGTTTTTGGCGATTTTCAGTGGAACCATACACCCATTTATGAACGGCATCCGTCAATTTAAGTTCTAAGGTCTGGTTAACTTTAACCTGCAATAATTTTTGCATTCTGTCATCGGGCCATATTACGATTAATGAATCGATGACTGACTGGTTACCTAGCCCAAAACCCAGTACCTGATCGACCGATGACTGAAAGCCCCGCACCGGAAATTGCTCCTGATAATATAATCGGCCCCCGCAATAGAGCTTCAGCTTTGAACCGATGCCCGTTCCATTTCGGGAATCACCCTTCAATTTTATTCTCAGGTAATTTGATTTATTGGCGATTTCATTATTGTTTTTAAAAATTGCCGCGAAGTCGTTGGTATTGTTAACAACCAGATCCATATCGCCATCGTTGTCCAAATCAACATAGGCAGCTCCGGAAGAAACCGAGTTTTGATTTAATCCCCATTCCTTCGACTTATTTGTAAAAGATAAATCATTATTGTTATGAAAAAGATAATTAGGTAAAGCATTATCCGGCATTTTTTTTATAAAATCTTCTACTGCTAATTTTTCACCGCTTCCTTTTAACTGGATAGCCTTGTCCATCGTATATTTTATAAAATCCATGTCCGTATAGTCTTTCACATAACCGTTGGTGACAAAAATATCTTTGTTGCCGTCATTATCAAAATCGGAGAACAGACCAGACCAGCTCCAGTCGGTATTTGATACACCGGCAAGTTGTCCGATTTCACTAAAGGTACCATCGCCATTATTTTTTTGCAGCATATTCCTGCTATACTGATAATAAAAACCCTTATTAAAAAGCATTTGAAACTTGTCGAAATTTTCAGAACCACTATGCATCTTTTGGGTTCTGTTATCTTCCGGCAGCATATCGAGGGTTAACAGGTCAACCCGTCCGTCATTGTTAAAGTCAGCCGCATCGCAACCCATCGAATACAGGGAAGTCTGATCCATATAATCGCTCAGTTTTTCCGTAAATGTGCCATTTTTATTATTGATAAATAAATAATCCGGTTCATTAAAATCGTTGGTAACATAGATATCAGGCCAACCATCATTATTGATATCCGAAGCGACGAGTCCCAAACCAAACGTGAGCACATTGGAATTGATTCCAGCCGGAACAGAAACATCCGTATACACTGGATGATGGAGGCTTTCATTCCAGTCGTTACGATATAATTTGCATGCAAAATCGCTGTTTCTCTGTTGTTTCCATGCTGAATTTTCAGTCACCCCGGTGGTGTATTGATGCAGGGAATGGTTAATGAGAAACATATCCAGATCGCCGTCCTTATCATAGTCGAAAAAGCAAACCTGCGTAGAATACCCTTTATCATCGAGGCCATACTCCGCGGCTTTTTCGGTAAAAGTCAAATCCCCATTATTAATAAATAATAAATTTTTGCGCATCTCCGGGTTCCCGTCTGCAGAGCGACAGATATAGATATCCATTTTCCCATCGCCGTTGATATCAACCATCGTGGCACCGGTGCACCAGCCCTGTTTTTCAGCAATGCCGCTTTTTCCCGTTATATCTTCAAACTTAAAATTTCCCTTGTTCAGGAATAAACGGTTTTTAACCATATTTCCAGTAAATAGGATATCCGGCAAACCGTCATTATTAATATCACCGATCGCTACTCCTCCCCCATTATAAAAATATATGTAGTTCAGTACATTGAAAGATTCATCCTCAAACAACTGGTTCCTGAAATCAACACCGGTACGCTTGTCATCCAATTTTGTAAACTGATGTGAATGATTGTCGCCACAGGCGGAAAAAACAGCAATGATCGGTAAGAAAAAAAGGATCTTAAATAAATGTGTCATGGCATTGAAATTCAGCGGCACTGGCAGAATTGTCTAAAAATAAAAAGATTCCATCGTTTTTAATGATAGAATCTTTCCAGTATATCTTTTATTCGGCGACTAGTTCTTATCCCACCATAAAGGGGTAGTTACTTTGTCGGGACCACCTAACAATCCTACTGCTGCAGTAACAGCGGCCCCATTGGTTTGTTTCTCTGAGGTCAGGAACGGAATTCTTCTAATCCACTGCGTGGTCGGATCTGGTATATCCGGATTGTCTGAGTTGACAATCGGGTACAGTTTCATAACATGACTTCTTCTCCAATCTGCCCATGCCTCCACGCCGTCCGGATAAATGGAAAGCCATTTCTGTGTGGCAATCTGCTGAAACTGAATAGCGGGCGTATTTGAAAATGCAATCGGAACATTGGAAACGGCCGGTGAATTGAGACCGTCCCCGGGTGCTACCGGTGTGTTGGTGCTATTTATATAGTCGTTGATGGCAGTGGTGTTTGTAATATTCCACTGAATCATTGAATTCGTAATTCCGGCATTGTAAAGTGACAGGGCTGTTCCGCCCATATTCCAACCGAGCAAAGCGCCTTCTGCACGGCAGAAATACACTTCGGCTGTAGTCATTACATTTTGCCCGGTAGCGATGGAATTGGCAGAACCCAATATATTTCCGGAGTTGTCAACGACATTGGCGGACGAGTAGCGCTGTCCCTGATGGGAATTATTAGCCGCCAGGTTGGGCGTCAGTGTCAGTTGCGCAACGGAAAGTCCGTTACGTAATCCGGAGTAAATGCCGGTATTTTTTGCTGGTAAAAAATATTGACCAAGACGTGGATCCTGGTATCCATTTAATACGGAGGCCATCGTGGCGCTCATCCTGAATTCGTTCCAGTCCGACATAGACTGCAAGCCGTTGCCGTCATTACTTTTAGCACTCCTCAGCACAAAGGCATCATCTCCGGCAGTCATGGCAGTAGGATCGGTGATGGCCGCACTGGCCGTCATAACGCCTCCTGCAACCGCAGCTTCTGCTTCAGACTGTGCACGGGCCGGGTCCACTTTAGATATTCTGATCGCGAGTCTCAGCCTAAGGGAATTGCAAAATTTAATCCAGCGGTTCACATCGCCACCATAAATGAGATCATAGCTTCCAAAATGGTTTTCACCCATATGATTTTTCAAAATAGCAGCTGCGTTGGTCAGCCGTTTAAAGAAGTCATCATATATTTTATCCTGCGGATCATAGGGCACCGTGTTAGCCACGATTCCAGCTGAAAAATAAGGAATAGGTCCCCAATAATCCGTTACGCGGTGAAACGTATAAACCCACCAGACACTGGCCATCTGATATTCGGGCGAAGTGGAATCTGTAGCCGAAAAAATGGACTGCAGCTGGGGCATCACGTTTGTGTACATCGGATTAAACTGCGCGCCGACCCAGTCCTGCCGGATGGTTAAGCGGTCTGATGGAAAGTAGGTGGCTTCGCAGGCAAAATACTGGCAATACTGGTCAGCAAACAAATTTTGCGCAATCTGATAGTTATAAAAACTATTTGGTGCCGCTTCCAGTGCCTGTGAAAAAAGAAATGGCAACTGGGCTGGCCCTAGTGTCACAATACTGTTTTTGTCGACATTGATATCCTTATAACTCTTGGTACAGGATGCAAACAATATAATGCTGCCGAGCAGAACAGCGTTAATTCGTTTGTGTAAATATATTTCTATCAGTTTCATATTCTTATCCATTTAAAATGATTAAAAAGTAAGTTGCAGATTAAGCCCATAGGTGCGGGTAGATGGCAAAGTGCCATAGGAAACACCCTGGAAATTGCCGTTGCCCAGGCTCATGTCCGGATCAAACGTCATTTTGCGTTTAGACAAACCCGGTATATCGAGGATGGAGCTTCCACGATATATCCAGAAAACATTTCTTGCAATAGCAGAAATTCTTGCCGACTTGATGACGGGTACGGAATGCAGTGGAATATCGTAACCCAGAGAAAGTTCCCTTAATCTGAAACTGGTTGCGTCGTAAGCAAAAAATTGTCCGACTCCGTATCGTTTTCCTGAGGCGGTCTGCCAGAACTGTTGGGCGGTGATGGTGCTGCTCACTGCATTTCCGTTGACGTCCACGCCACCCAGGTTCCATCCACCTTCCCGATGTTGCGCGGTAATTTCAGTTATCCCGGAGTAGGCAAGATTCATTTCTGTTCCATCAACCATTACGCCACCAATCCGGCCGTCGATCAGGAAGTGCAAGAAGAATGCTTTATAGCGGAACGTATTGGTTAACCCCATATTTTCCCTTGGACTGAAATTCCCAATATATTGCTGCACGTCACCGGTTTTTTCTGTTGTTAATGGTGTGCCATCAGGATTCACTTCATATTGTCCTCCCTTGGCATTTTTAATCCATTGATAAGAAACTAAGTCGCCATAGCTGCCGCCTTCGGCAACCTGTGGTGTGGCAGAGCGGCCATATCCTCCGCTGAGATAAACCACTTTCAGGTTATCGCTTAACCTGACGACTTTGTTACGGTTCAGTGCGAAGTTGAGCGCCAGATCCCAACTGAAATCCTTGCCTTTTACCGGCGTGGCGTTCAGCACCACTTCAACACCCTGGTTCTGGATATTCCCGGCATTGATATATTTGCTGTTATACCCGGTTGCCGTTGGAAGACCGATGGAAAGCAACTGGTTGAATGAATTACTCTTGTAGTATGTAACTGTAAAACCTAACCGGTTATCGTAGAACCGGGCGTCAATACCGGCTTCCAGACTTCTTACAATTTCAGGTTTTAAATCCGGGAAAGGAAGAATCAATCCACGGCTGATGTTACCGTTTCCGGCGCCCTGGTTGTAGGTAT
>JAYWCS010000369.1:0-18684 GCA_043780315.1 Bacteroidota bacterium
GATTTATTTGTGATTCTTTCTCCGTTTTGATCTTCGAAAGAGAAAGACTGTACTTTATTGATGACTGCTAAACCAGTTTTCCCATATCCCGGGATCACATTGATAAGCAAAATATAAAAGCCGATAATAAGCACAGCGAAAAACAGGATATAGAACCATATTTTCTTAGACATCCCGCAAAATTACTCTTCCGGAACGGGAGCAAAAAGTTTAGTCATATATTCTATCTTTACAGACCAGATATGAAACTAATCAGCGCAGACCTTATTGGTATCGGAGCCTCCCTCGCCTGTGCCGTGCATTGTGCGATCCTGCCCCTGTTCCTGTCGGGTTTATCGGTTTTCGGTGTGAATATCATCCATAATTTCTGGTTTGAATCTGGCATGATTGCCTTTGCTTTTGTTGTCGGGACCCTCTCCCTGCGTCATGGATTTAAACGGCATCACCACAGTCCGGTCCCTTTTTTACTGTTCTCCGGTGGCATGCTTTTTCTCTTTGCGAAGCAATATTGGCATCATTATGAACTGATTTTACTCCCTTTTGCTGTTATTTTGATCATTTCTGCCCATATTTTCAATTTTCGCTTTACCCGATCCGCTGGTAAACTGCGGAGACAATCGAATGAAAACGTTTGTTTACACACTTAACATTGGCGTTATTCTGTAAATGAGTTAATTTTATCATTCAATTTATTGGTTATGATAAAAACAGGAAATCCGGTCATCAGTATTTACACTGAAATGACGCCCAACCCCGAAACAATGAAGTTTGTCGCAAACAAGTTGTTGTATCCGGGGAAAAGTATTGATTTCCCTGATGTGGAAGCTGCCAGGCCGAGTCCGCTCGCCATTGAGCTTTTTGGCTTCCCTTTCATCAAAAGTATTTTTATCGCTAGCAATTTCGTGACCCTCACGAAAACCACCGATACAGACTGGACAGACGTAATTCCTTCCATTCGCATGTTCCTGAAAGATTATCTGGAAGACGGAAAGCCGGTAATCAACGAAGAAGAAATTACCATGGCACATTCTGATGGGAATGCCATTGCTGCCGATGATGATGATGTCGTCAAAAGAATCAAGGAATTGCTGGAAAGCTATGTAAAACCAGCTGTAGAAATGGATGGTGGTGCCATTCAGTTCAAAAGTTATAACGAAGGCGTTGTGAACCTGATGTTGCAGGGATCCTGCTCGGGTTGCCCCTCTTCCATGATTACCCTGAAGGCAGGCATTGAAGGGATGATGAAGCGCATGATTCCCGAAGTGCGGGAAGTGGTTGCAGAAGCTGAATAATGCAGCAAATCATATCGCAATTCTTCTCCGGTATTCATCAAACAACCTGGCTTGAGTTCGTAGCCGTCGTGACCGGCATTGCCAGTGTCGTTTTTTCCCGTAAAGAAAATATACTTGTCTATCCCGTCGGGATGATCAGTACCGTTATTTTTATCTGGCTGTATCTCACGCATGGACTCTACGCAGATGCCTCCGTAAATCTATATTATACGGTGATGAGCGTAATCGGTTGGGTGATGTGGTCGCGTAAATCAGATGGTACAAAAAAGCTGATCATCAGCGTGTCTTCCAGAAAGGACCTTCGCAATACATTCATTTTCTTTTTCTGCTGCTGGACTATTTTATATTTTCTGCTGAGTCGTTATACAGATAGCACCGTTCCGATAGCCGATAGTTTTACTTCCGGTGCAGCGTTTACCGGCATGTGGCTAATGAATAAAAAGAAATTGGAGAACTGGACCTGGTGGATCGTGACGGACCTCGCTTCCATTCCATTGAATTTTTATAAACATTTGGTGTTCACCAGTTTTCAATACCTGGTTTTTCTGATCCTTGCCGTAATGGGTTATCTTACCTGGAGAAAAAAAATCGCGCATGCGACGGCCTAAAAAAATTGTCATCACGGGCCCGGAATCCACCGGCAAGAGTACTCTCTGCGAGCAACTGGCTGCGCGTTACCAAACCAGCTGGGTTCCTGAATACGCGCGTGAATATTTACTGCAGCTTGAACGCCCGTATACGTACGAAGATTTATTGCTTATTGCAAAAGGTCAGCTTGACCAGGAAGACCGCCTCCTGGCCTCCGGCACGGGACCTATCATCTTTATTGATACGGACATGTATGTGATGAAGGTCTGGTGCGAATTTGTATTTGGAAAATGTCACGCTTTTATACTCGATGAAATTGTAAAGCGAACGTACGATGGCTATCTGCTATGTAATGTGGACCTGCCCTGGGTTGCGGATGAATTACGTGAGTACCCGGATCTGGAATCGCGCGAACAGCTTTATCACATGTACAAGGATTTGCTGATCAATCAGCATGTGCCCTGGTTTGACGTTCAGGGGAATTATACAGAGAGGCTGGAGAATGCCATTCAGTTCGTTGACCGTTAAAGTCGTCTGGCTGCTGAAATTACTGGAGTAATTTTATAACGTCGGGATCATCCTGCAGGTGATGCATTTGCACCAGGATCCAAGGATAGCGGGAAGCCACATGTTTGGACATGGGCCTGATGGTATAGATTTTTGGATTGGGCAGGCAGCTCGCGATCATGGCGGCTTCACTACGATTCAGCGATTTCGCCGGTTTATTAAAGTAAAATTTCGCCGCTGCGTCGATCCCATAAACCCCGGTTCCCATTTCACTGATATTCAAATACATTTGAAGGATCCGCTTTTTACCCCACAGTTTTTCAATCATGAAAGTAAAATATACTTCCATGGCTTTACGTATCCAGCTTCTGCCCTGCCAGAGAAAAACATTTTTTGCAACCTGCTGAGAAATTGTACTGGCACCATGGAGAGATTTACTTTTCTGATTATGTTTCATGGCTTTCTCAATCGATTTAAAATCAAATCCATCATGATCCGGAAAGAGTTGATCTTCTGAAGCAATAACTCCCAGTTTCGCATACGGCGAGATAGCATCCATCGAAACATAGTTTCTTTTAAGTCCCTGCCCATGAAAAACACTGCTTAATTGTGTTAACGTGACAGGAGGATATACCCATTTTAGAATCAGCAAATAAAAAAATTGTAAGAAGAATAAGAACAGGAAAATCCGTTTGATCCATCTCCAGGTGCGTGGAACAATTCCTTTGGTTTTAATGGGCATCAGGTTCCTTTGCGGGTTCTGTTGGTTTTAAAGTCGGATCCGGTTGGTTTTCGGTTCCCAGGTGAAAACGTCCCGCCCGCATATTAAGATAATGCAATGTATATTTTTTCCCGAGCAGATAATTTTTATACCGGACCTGTTTTAATAAAATACCTGCCACAATAAGGGCACCGGCAGTTATCCATCCCGAAGTTTTCACCCAACTCCCGGATTTTTCATTTGTATACAAGCCATTGACCACATTAAGGGTCAGCACACCAACCCCGGCGATAATCAGGATCGTACCATCGGCATTGTAATTCCATTTCGTGAATTCCTGCCGGACCGAGCGAATCTCGACTACATGGAAGGGCATGTTATTGAGGAAAATACTATCATTCCGCAAATCGGTGATCGTGCCGCCTAACCACTGATCATAGACTGTTTCAAGAATAATGGTTTGTCCGGGGGCGTAGGTCTTGATATTCTGGCCATTTTTCTGAAGCAGTAAAACATCGGTTTGCGACATGCTGATCAAGGGAATCAGAAATGATATCGCTACGATGATTTTATGCATACGAAAAAATGGAATTCTTAGCTGCTTTTATGCCCGAGGAAAAGTACCCCGTACACTAAGGCCATTCCGAATACCACTAAGATAGCACCAGATATTTTATTTATGATAGAGAGATTATGAACGGTGAGTCGTTTACGCAGTTTTCCAGCCATCATGACTTTGCCGACATCCGCGCCTATATTGACCAGAAGGCACACTGAAAAGATGATTATCCGTTGTTGTAAAGTATGTGTTAACGCCAGAACCGTGGCGTTCCCCAGCCAGAAAATCAGTACCCCGGGGTTGAGCGTGTTGATGATAAATCCGGAAGCAAAAATGCGTAGTATTTCCTGCGTGCTGATGCCATCGGCATGTTCTGCGCCCACCGTAGATTTTAGATGCACTTTTTTGAAGAAGATAAAATAAATACCCATAGCAATCAGAAATCCGCTTCCCCCATAAGCAATCATCTTTTTATACTCGAGGAGTCGGGCCACCCATTCAGTAAAGACGTTACTGAGCACTACCAGAATAATATCGCTTAACCAAACACCAGCAACGAAACTGAAGCCGCCCTTGTGACCAACTGTAATACTCTGTTTAATAATAGTAAAGATGATCGGACCAACAGATAGTGCCAGCACAATTCCAAGCGCGAATCCTTTCAATATGGCTTCGACCATGTTTTTTAAATTTTACCAGTGGCCTGCGAAAATAACGCACCCTGGGATTCAAGGAAATTTTGCCAGTCTTTTAACATTTTCCCTTTGAGAACCCGTGGAAATTTATGCTGACCACCCTCTTTTCCGGCCAAACGCATAAAATCCATAAAAATATCTGGCGGTAATACCATCACGGAAATATCTTTTAATGCACTTTTTCGTTCCACCGCATAATCATCGTTTAATCGCTTTAGGTTTTCGTCGAGTTTCTCCTTGAGGATAACGGGATCAATCGGCAGCTCACTGGCAACATACCATTGATGCGCAAAAAACAGACCATGCGGTACGCCGGCCACCGTAAATTCCGGGATTGATATATTGAGTTCTTCCCCGACGAACTGAATCGCCTGATTCATATTATCAACACTCAGATGCTCACCAACAAGACTCAGATATTGTTTGGTTCTTCCGGTAATAATTATTTCACTTTTCTCTTTATCTGTGAACCGGATCGTATCGCCGATCAGGTAGCGCCAGGCGCCCGCGGCGGTACTAATCAGGAGCGCGTAATCCCGGCCCTCCTCCACTTCATGGATTTCCAGCGCCTCCGGATTATTCACAATATTTCCTTCCCCGTCAAAATTCTTACTGTCGAAGGGAACAAATTCAAAAAACAAATGCTGGCTGGTCACCAAGCGTAATCCCCTTTCATCCTGCCGGTCCTGATAGGCAATAAATCCTTCCGATGCGAGATAGGTTTCAATGTACGTAATAGGTTTACCCAATAGTTTTTCAAATCCCATTTTATAAGGTTCGAATGAAACACCGCCATGCACAAAAAAACCAAGGTTGGGCCAGATCTCATGAATATCCTTCAGCTGATACTTTTCAATGATTTTTTCAACGCACATCTGAATCCAGGCCGGAACCCCCACGATAAAACCAATATCCCAGTTGGGAGCCTGTTCTACAATCTCTTCCACTTTCTGATTCCAGTCGCGCGTTTTTGCGATTTTCTTCCCCGGTTTATAAAATGGACTGAACCAGAAAGGAACTTTTTTTGCTGAAATTCCGCTGAGATCACCTTCATAATAACCTGGACCTTTCTGCAGATCTGTGCTACCGCCAATCATCAGCCATCCTTTGCCAATACTCTTAACATTAATATCCTGGTAATTGCGCAGGCTCAATAACTGACGGACCATCACAATCCGGTTCCCCCGTAAAAGATCATTGGTAACCGGAATATACTTACTGGCAGATTCAGAAGTGCCGGAACTCAGTGCATAGTATTTAATTTTCCCGGGCCAGCAGACATCGGGTTTACCCTCCAGTGTTTTATACCACCATTCCCTATGAATCTTGGTATAATCAAATACCGGAACATTTTGCTGGAACGTTTTTACCAAATTCCGGTTTAGCAGAATCCGGTCGAATTGATACTCTTGGCCGAACGCAGTAAACCGCGCTTTCTTCAACAATTTTTTGAGAACTTTCAGCTGCTGCCGCCGAGGTGATTTTTTCGGTAATCGCAAGGCACGCGCCAGAGAATTGGGCAATTGTACATCAATTAGCGCCATGGAAAAACGGGAATATTAGTGACTTCAAATCTAAGCCTTTTTCAATTGTTAATATCGAACGACCGGCAATTAGGGCATGGGGCCATGGGTAACGATCGGATACATCAGCACGGGATCACTTTCATTGTTTGTTTTGCTGATGGCAGTAACGAAATAACGTCCACTGGTTTGCTTTAACAATTGATTGAGACTAAAGAACAGTTGCGCAACTGGACTATATGGAACAAAACGATATACGCGTGCCGAATCGATGTTAAAATCTGCTTCGGCTTTATAGATCGCAAAGCCCCTGAGGCTGTCTGTTTTATTTCCTCTTTCAAAATGAAATACCAGAGTATCCTGACTACTGCTGAAATGCATAACGGGGATGGATGGCCGAACACTGTCGATCCAGGGCATCGGCGCAATGAGCGCGGGGTAATTGTATAAATTTTCCCGCAACGTATCGTTCCATCCATAGGGATTCCTGAAAAACGTTGTACTACTGAAATAAACCTGGCCCCCAATCGTCGGAAACTCCCTGCTGGCCCGGATTTGACGAGGAAGCTGGCTTGGGTCCCGCCAATAAGGATTTGAGCCGGCACGGTAAATACCAAGCCCGATATAACAGGCACGGTCATAATGGTGTTTACTCCACCAATCCAGCAAAATGCCATAAGGAGCATGAGCATGTTGAAATTCCCAATAGAGTTGAGGCACGACATAATCGATCCAGCCATTTTTCAACCATAGCAGTATATCTGCGTAGAGATCGTCATAATTGGTTTGTCCGGCCTGGGTGTTACTACCAAGAGAATCTCTGGGAAAATTTCTCCAGACGCCGAACGGACTGATCCCAAATTTGCAATTTTTTTTAACTTCTTTGATCGTATGATTCAGCATCCGTATAACGGAATCCACATTGCTGCGGCGCCAGGCCTCTTTCTCCATCCCCTGACCGTTTTTCACATACGAAGCATTGTCCGGGAACTCTGCGCCGGCAATTCGGTACGGATAGAAATAATCGTCGAAATGAATTCCATCGATATCGTAGCGCATCAGCATATCGCGGATGACGGCGTTGACATACAATTGTACATCTTTATTTCCCGGATCGAGATATTGGGTATCTCCGTAAGTGAGAATCCAGTCCGGATGTTTGCGGCTCACGTGGTTGGGGGCAATGGAGGATCCCCTCACCCGCACCAGCTTCCGGTGTTTATGTTTCCCCCGTTTTGTTTCGATCACCGTTGTACGGGCAGCCTGAAAAACAGCGCGATACGGATTACACCAGGCATGAAATTCCATTCCTCGTTTATGTGTTTCTTCAATCATAAATTGAAGGGGATCATAAAAAGGAACCGGGGCCCGACCCTGCTGGCCGGTTAGCCACTCACTCCAGGGCTCCAGGGCAGAAGGGAAAAATGCGTCACAGGCTGGACGAACCTGAACAATCACGGCATTCATCCCGTTGCGCTGGTGCATATCGAGCTGCCGGATGAATTCCGCTTTTTGTAATTCAGTGTTATAGTTACCGCGACTTGGCCAGTCGATATTATCCACCGTAGCAACCCAGACGGCACGAAATTCGTATTTAGGCTGAGAAAAAACAATCAGAGAACAAAACATCAGACAAACAAAAAGAAATGGTTTCATAGGGTTTTTACCAGGGGTTTCAGCGCGTCTTCCATAGAGGCATGATCGATGGTTCTGATTTTATCGAGCAATTTATTGAGTTGCTGCGCTTCTTCCACGCTGATATGTTTGAAAATAGCGTCCATCTCCTCATTCATTCCGTCCATAACGGACAATAATTTTTTCCCTTTATCAGTAATTGAAACGTCCACCAGCCGGCGGTCTTCACTACAAATGCTTTTTTTGACCATCCCTTTTTTTATTAGCCTGTCAACGATCCGGCTCGTATCACTCATTTTATCCAGCATTCGCTGTCTTATTTGAAGGGTGGATAAAGGCTGGCCGGCACCACGTAAAATACGGAGTATATTAAACTGTTGCTGCGTGATATCAAATTCTTCAAACCGCTTATTCATTTTTTCATTTACCCAGTTAAAAGTATAAATGAGATTAATGATGGATTTCTGGTATTCCGTCCGGAATACATTTTGATGAATGTCTTTTTCTAAAGTCATAACGTTGCTTAAGTCAAAAAGAAATTCCTCTCCCGGTTCCATCAATCCCCCCACACTTTGACGCCTTCGCTGCAATTAGAACAAATATCAATTTCAGACCGGCCCTTTAATAATTTCCGGCGAAAATCGCGGTATTCGGATTTCTTCCAAATTTCTTTGAACGGCGTATTTTTTAAATCGCCCATCCGGTGTTTTGCATCCTTATCAAAACAACAGGGTACCACGAGCCCGTCCCAGGTAATCACCGGAGAATGCCAGAGTCTCCAGCAGTGATTTTGTAACTTATTTTTTGATTCATAGCCACCATCCGTCTTCTTCTTATACCTCGTTAGTTTCGTATGCTGCGGAATCAGTTGATTCGGATCTTTTTCATAATCATATATCTGCGCTGTTTTATATCGTATTCCGTCCATGCCGGTTTTCTTTGCCAGCGCCCGCGCTTCTTCAAGTTGATGTTCATTGGGACGCACCACGAGAAACTGAAAAAAAACATAAGGCGTTTTACTTTTTAGTTTCTTTTTCCATTTTACGATATTGGCCGCACCCATCAGCACTTTCTCCAGATTGCCCCCGATGCGGTACTGACTATATACTTCCTGAGTGGTACCATCCAGGGAAATAATCAGGCGATCCAATCCGCTTTCCACTGTACGACGCGCATTTTCATCATTGAGATAATGTGCGTTCGTAGAAGTAGCCGTATATATATTTTTCGAGGTGGCATATTGTACCATGTCCAGAAAATCGGGATTCAAATATGGTTCACCCTGAAAGTAAAAAGTAAGGTATAACAATTCGGGGGCCAGCTGATCAATCATCTGACGGAAAAAATTCATTTCGAGCATGCCTCTCGGGCGGGTAAAAGAACGTAATCCGCTGGGGCATTCCGGACATCTTAGATTACAACTGGTAGTTGGCTCGAAAGAAATAGAAACCGGCACGCCCCATTGAACCGGCCTGCCGGTCCACTTGCTGACATAAAAACTGGACAACACACTGATCCCGTTCCAAACCCGGCGCAGGCTCAGCTTGGAAATAAGATTCAAAGTATCCTTCCGGTTGAAATTTGCCATATCCTTGTAAAATTACTTTTAAATACGGAAAACGGGATGTATGCACCCGTATTTCGTCCCGCAGGGGTTTATATTTGCATTTGTTTACTTACCGTGATGGCCAAAAAGTACCGCAGGACCTGGAAGATCATTTTTTTTATATTCAGTACCTCCATCATCATTATGCTGATCGTGATGCTTTATCAATGGATCAGCGAGAAAAGATCTGCTTTCGTTGAGTATCCTGAATTCGGTATTCCCATTCCGGTTAATTACACCATTCACGGCATTGATGTTTCCAAGTACCAGGATGTCGTAAACTGGGAATCGGTGAAAAATATGCGCGTACATGACGTGCAAATCAGTTTTGTTTTTGTGAAAGCAACCGAAGGACTGGGTAACGAAGACGCGATGTTCGCGAGAAACTGGAAAAAAATCAAAGCAGCCGGATTGGTCCGGGGTGCCTATCATTTTTTCCTCCCAACAAAAAGTGGCAAAGCCCAGGCAGAAAATTTTATTAATTCCGTCACGCTGTTGCCCGGCGACTTACCGCCGGTACTGGATATTGAACAAACTTATGGCGTGGCGCCAGACAAACTCCGGGAGCGAGCCAGGGAATGGCTCGTCACGATACAGGCGTATTATGGAACTGCACCCATTATTTATACCAATGTAGAATTCTACAAAAAATATTTGAAAGACGATTTCGATGGATATATTTTATGGGCCGCCCATTATTTGCAACCCGCACAACCCCGTATTTACCGGAACTGGAGTTTCTGGCAACACAATGAAAAGGGCCGCGTTAATGGAATTTATACAACCGTCGACTTCGATGTTTTTAATGGCGACTCACTCGAATTCAGCAAACTATTATTAAACTGATTATTATTTCACATGAAAAAAGTCTATTGCGTTTCTACCTGCAGCACCTGCCAGCGTATCATCCAGGAAGCGGACCTGATAAAAAAAGGATATGAATATCAGAATATCAAAGTGGACAAAATCACCCCGGCTCAGCTGGACGAGATGAAAGAATTGCTTGGCAGTTATGAGGCGATGTTCAGCAGAAGAGCGCTAAAATTCAAAGCGATGGGTCTCGGTGTAAAAACGCTGACAGAAAAAGATTACCGTAATCTGATTCTTCAGGAGTATACTTTCCTGAAGCGTCCCGTTGTTATTTCGGGCAAAAAGATTTTTTCCGGAAGTGCACCGAAAACAGTCGTTGAGGTAATAAAACTTAAATAAAAAAAAATTACCTAACGGAAGTATTCATTCCTTAATTATTCTGAGTTTTGCGTAGTTGAGCATGATCTTTTTTTCACCTCCCAATTTAAATTTCACGGTCGCAATGGGATTATGCGCGGAACCTTCCATTTTGACGACTTCTCCAAAACCGAATTTCTGATGTTCCACCCGCTCACCGGCGGCGAGATTGCTGGTATCACTGGGAGCAAAATCCAATGAGGGTACATGCACCGGAGCAGGTGCTTTGGCTGCTGTTGAAATATAGGTTGGTTTAAGAGCTTCCCTGTTTTTCGTTCCCGTTTCTGTGGCAGATTTACTGCCTGGATGCAGCCTGTCATAAGCCGTACGATTGGCCCATCCGCCAATCTGATTTTTGACTCCGCCCCCCGCATAACTGCGATCCATCTGATCTTCGGGAATCTCTTCAATAAAACGACTGGGATCATTTTGTATCACACTGCCAAAACGATACCGGCTATTGGCATACGTAATCCAGAGTTTATATTTGGCGCGTGTGATAACTACGTAGAACAACCGTCTTTCCTCTTCCAGTTCTTCGCGGGTGTTAATGGACATGGCATTGGGGAAAAGGGATTCTTCCAAACCGGCCGCAAACACGCAACTGAATTCCAGTCCTTTCGCCGCATGTATAGTCATCAGCTTCGCGGTATCGGCATTCGGATCTTTCTGATCGGTATCGGTTAGCAACGTAATCTGCTGGAGATACCCCGAAAGACCGGCCCGACCTCTTTGTGTTTCCTGTGTGTTCGCATTATCAATCAGAATGCCGTCTTCATCAATGAGGGCCAGATTCTGCTGCGTGTCAACCCACTCTTTTATACTATTTAACAACTCCTGTACATTTTCATATCGGGCCAGACCTTCTGTGGTTTTATCGTTGAACAATTCCTTTACTATATTGGTTTGCTTACCGACATGGGTCGCCACTTCGTAGGCGCTTTTCGTTGCCAGCATGCTGGCGCAACTTTTAATCAGGAGCACAAACTGTTCAATCGCTTCCAGCGTACCTGCCTTGTAACCCATGCTGGACGCGTTATTCAGCACGTCCCACATAGAAATATTTTTTTCATTGGCCATCAGGACGGCCTTATCCAGGGAGGTCTTCCCAATCCCGCGCGCCGGAAAATTGATAATTCTTTTTAAAGACTCTTCATCGTTGGGATTGACAATGACCCGCAGATAAGAAATGAAATCTTTGACTTCTTTTCTTTGATAGAAACTAATACCGCCATAAATAGTATATGGAATATTCATCCGCCGAAGGCTTTCTTCAAAAGCCCGGCTCTGCGAATTGGTTCTATATAAGATAGCAAAATCGCGGTTATTAAAATGGTTCCGTAGTTTTTGCTCCTGAATGGTGTCGGCTACAAATTTTCCTTCGTCGTTGTCGGTCATTGTACGCACGAGCTTGATTTTTTCGCCCTCCACGTTTTCTGTCCATAAATTTTTTGGAATCTGCCCTTTGTTTTTCTTGATCACTTCATTGGCAGCGGTGATAATATTCTGCGTACTGCGGTAATTCTGTTCGAGTTTCACCACTTTCACATCATCATAATCCTTCTGAAACTGTAAAATGTTTTCAATAGTGGCTCCCCGGAAGCTATAAATACTTTGTGCATCATCTCCCACCACACAAACATTTTCAGATACGGCGCCGAGTAGTTTGATGATTTCGTACTGGGCCGGATTGGTATCCTGAAACTCATCAATCAGGATATATTTAAACTTATGCTGGTATTTATGCAGGCTTTCCGGAAAATGTTTCAACAGTTCGTAAAATTTCAGTAGCAGGTCGTCAAAATCCATCGACCCATTTTTAAAACATCGCTTGGCATAAGCATCATATATCTGTGCGATGGCCGGACGATTGCTGCGCATATCTTCCTGCTGGATATAATAGTCGGTGGCATAGGCGGCCGGACCAACCAATCCGTTTTTTGCCTGAGAAATACGGTTATAAACAATATTGGCCTTGTAATGCTTGTCGTCCAGATTGAGTTCATTCACCACCGTCTTCACGACGCTCTTGGCATCATCGGTATCATAAATGGTGAAATGATGCGGATAACCGAGTTTGGGTGCTTCAGCGCGTAAAATCCGGGCAAAAACACTGTGAAAAGTGCCGATATAGAGGTTTCTCGCCTCATTATTGCCCAAAATGCGTTCAACCCTTTCCTTCATTTCCTTCGCCGCCTTATTGGTAAAGGTGAGGGCGAGGATGTTGAAAGCGTCGACCCCGCTGGTGAGAATATGCGCGATTCTGGTTGTCAAAACCTTGGTTTTTCCACTGCCCGCGCCGGCAACAATCATCAGCGGTCCATTGATATGCAATACGGCTTCCTTCTGCGCGTCATTTAATCCTTCGAGATAATCCTGCATGCTTGCAATTTACGAACTGCCGATGTCAGAACCACCCGAATATTTATCCAGATCCTGTTTTTACACCTGCCGATGGAGGGTTTGTTCTGTTGGGTAGTACGATAAGATACCCTCATCCAAATCAATTCAATTATTAGAATAAACCGTATAAAAGTTTTTAACTTTGCAGAGGTATTTGATTTACCACATTAATCATACGATCATGCCCGGATTTGAATTTTTTGGTGACGAAGAACGTAAGGAAGTAAATGATGTTTTATCTACCGGTATCCTGATGCGATACGGGTTTGATGGTCCCCGGAAAGGAATATGGAAAGCCCGCGAACTGGAGCAGCATATCTGCACCCGTTTCAATTGCGGATTCGCCCAGCTCACTTCCAGCGGAACCGCTGCCCTGACCACTGCACTCGCTGCACTGGGGATCGGAACCGGCGACGAAGTAATCATGCCGTCCTTTACGTTTGTTGCCAGTTTCGAAGCTGTACTTAGCGTGGGCGCTATCCCGGTGCTGGTGGATGTAGATGAAACACTGACCCTCGATCCGGAGGCCATTCGTTCGGCGATAACACCTGCAACCCGTTGCGTGATGGTGGTTCATATGTGTGGGAGTATGGCCGATATGGATGCGCTTCAATCCATTTGCCGCGAACATAAATTATTGTTACTAGAAGATGCCTGTCAGAGTATCGGCGGATCTTATAAAGGAAAATTTCTCGGAACCATCGGCGATGCAGGAACTTTTTCGTTCGACTTCGTAAAAACCATTACTTGTGCCGAGGGGGGCGTCGTGATGACTAACAGCAAAACCACCTTTACGAATTGCGATGGATATACCGACCATGGACATGATCATATCGGCAACGACCGGGGTGCTGAACTGCATCCGTTTCTCGGATATAACTATCGTATTTCTGAATTGCATGCGGCCGTGGGACTGGCACAGATTCGCAGACTGGATACCTTTTTGGCGATTCAGAAAAAAAATCATC
Source organism: Bacteroidota bacterium (assembly GCA_043780315.1). Classification (GTDB taxonomy): domain Bacteria; phylum Bacteroidota; class Bacteroidia; order Chitinophagales; family Chitinophagaceae; genus Puia. The sequence goes on from JAYWCS010000369.1 coordinate 13,725, forward strand.
AGTATCTGTACGCCGAACTATCAAAGATTCCCGGAATAACCTTCCGGAAGGTCCCGGATCCGGCCGGTGACAGTCATACGTTTCTCAACTGGTTTATGCCCAGCCGGGAACTGACAGAAGCCTTTGTGGCTGAAATGAAAGCCCAGGGCCTGTTTGGAGGAAATTTTTACTGGTTCGAACATAACTGGCATTATATACGCAAATGGGATCACCTGAAAATGGAGAAATCCCTGAACAGGCTGGCCCCCGCTCAGTCGGCTGCCGTACAAAAACTGCAGACACAGGATTTCAGTCTGAGCGATTCGGTAATCGGTCGCTGTATCAGTACTTCCATCGCTTTATCCTGGACGGATGAGCAATTACACGAAAAAGCAGCTAAAATGGTTGCGGTGATTAAAAAAGTGATGGTCAACGCTTTCCCTCCAGTGCATTACAGTCGGCAAGAGAGCCTAGCCTGAACCGGAAAGGGATATGAGTCGCTTTCTCCAGCTGCCATTCGCTTTTACACATGATCCCCGACTGTGTATAAAAAATATTGGATGGAATGTAGAGTGTGGCTTTCTTTGTCTGGGGAATGAATAACGCGTCTCTGGACAGATTTACACCTGTATTCTCTCTCTTCTCAACTTCCCTCCCCGATAGCGTTCCCGGATAGGTCAATTTCGAAAAATCCTTATTTATCCCCATTTTATAAAAGCGCTGCCCCTGCACGCAGACACATGAAATCATTGTCAGACAGACAACAAGAAAACTTTTTAATCGTTGCGAGCGATTCTTCATAAATAAATGTAAATTTACGGCGCGATTTTTGTGGAATGGGCAAAATTTTTGAAGATTCGCAATTCCGCATTTAACCCCAAAGATGGCATTAAGTCAATCATTACAGCAGAAATTACTCCAAAAATTATCTCCCCAGCAGATTCAGCTCATGAAATTGCTGCAGGTTCCAACTGCCAATCTCGAAGAGCGCATCAAAGAGGAGCTGGAAGAGAATCCTGCATTGGAAGTAGCTGAGGAAGATCACGACGATGGATTAACAGAGGATTCCAAAGATGAATTCGAAACGCCGGAAGAAGAGTTTGAACCGGAGGGAACCCAGGATGAATATGATAATATCGATATCAGCGATTACGTAAAAGAGCATGATGATGACGTGGCTGACTATAAACTGCGGGACGATAACTATCCGGATGCAGAAGATAAGCAGTCAGTCACGCACAAGGTGGAAACCAGTTTTTATGAATTACTGCAGGATCAACTGGGCATGCTGAAGTTGGACGACCGCACCCGCCGCATTGCCGAACAGATTGCGGGGAGCATTGACGACGATGGCTATCTGCGCCGGGAAACGGCTTCCATTGTAGACGATCTGGCCTTCCGCCAGAATATCGAATGCGCGGATTCAGAAGTGGAATCTATTATCGCCCGCATTCAGAAATTTGATCCCCCCGGAGTTGCTGCGCGTGACCTGCAGGAGTGTTTACTACTGCAGCTCGAAAGAAAAAAAACAGACGGTAAAAGTGTGGAACTGGCAATCAGCGTGCTGTCGGACTACTTCGATGAGTTTACAAAAAAACACTACGATAAAGTACAGCGTGGATTAAATATTACGGAAGAAGAATTCCGTGATGTGATCCGTCAGATTATAAAGCTCAATCCCAAGCCCGGAGGTAATTTGGGGGGAACAGGAAAAGGTGAAGGCTATGTTACTCCGGATTTTTTTATTTTTAATAACGCGGGTATCCTCGAACTCACGCTCAATTCAAGAAACGCCCCCGACCTGCGTATTAGTGATGGATACCGCGATATGCTGAAAGATTACGACCGCGGTTCTAAAAAAGATAAACGTCAGAAAGAAGCCGTGCTCTTCATCAAACAAAAAATCGATGCGGCGAAATGGTTTATCGACGCGATCAAGCAACGTCAGCAAACGCTGATCAATACCATGCAAACCATCATGGACTATCAGCATGAATTTTTCCTTACCGGTGATGAGACCTCCCTGAAACCCATGATTTTGAAAGATATTGCCGAACGCACGGGCCTCGATATTTCTACGGTGAGCCGTGTGGCCAACAGTAAATTTGTACAAACGGAGTTCGGCACGTACCGTCTGAAATTTTTCTTCAGCGAATCTCTAAGCACCGATAGTGGAGAAGAAGTTTCCACAAGGGAAGTGAAAAAAATTCTGAGTGACCTGATTGAAGAAGAAAGTAAAAAGAAACCACTCAGTGACGAACGACTAACGGAGCTGTTGCAGGATAAAGGTTATAATATTGCCCGTCGTACCGTTGCCAAATACCGTGAACAATTGAATATACCTGTTGCAAGACTTCGTCGGGAATTATAGTTTCTAGCAAAAATCGTCAACTAAAAAATGGATAACAGTCTCTCCTACGAATACTCATCGCCAGATATTCAGATCGAACGACATCCATCCCCGATCGTCCGCTTCGTTGCGCAGATCATTTCATTTGTATTTCACCCCCTGCTGATCAGCGCCTATGTGATGGCTTTCCTGATCTATATTCATCCAGCCGCTTTTGCTGGCGTCGATAAGCATACAAGAAATTTACGGATGCTGAGTGTGCTTTTGTATACGGTGTTTTTCCCGGTATTTACTTTGTTCCTGGCCTGGCGATTAAAGCTCATCCGTGGGTTGTCACTCAAAAGCCGTCAGGATCGGCTCATTGGTTTTATCGTTACCATGTTCTTTTATTTCTGGACCAGTTATGTTTTTCGCAATCTGCCCGATATCCCACCAGTTGCAGCACATTTCGTACTCGGTACCTTCCTCGCCATCTGCGGTGGCTGGATGTGTACGATTTTTTATAAAGTGAGTTTACATGCGCTTTGTATGGGCGGACTGATCGCTTTTTTTCTACAATTTGGCGCGCACGATCCATATGTATCCGGACTATATATTACAATCCCCCTTTTGATTGCCGGCTTCGTTTGCTCCTCGCGCCTGATCCTGGGCGCTCACACCCGATTTGAAATGCTGAGCGGTTTTTTTATCGGACTACTTGCACAGACAATCGCTTGGTATTTTTAAAATCCAAATTACATATTCAATCTTCCACGAGTACATGGAAATCATAAAAAAAGCCCAATCGTAGGGTACGAAACCTAAGTTGGGACTTTTTCACCTTCAAACCATCGGAGTTTATGTCCGCTGAGTCGTTCAATTTTTTTTTAGATTCATGCCTTTTACCCATTCAGTATTTTCGACGACATCAGGTATTTTTTTGTTGGATGATAAATAAAGAAACAAGATCCGTCTTTCATGTCCTCGATCACTTCCTTTACATCAACATTGGGAATCGCCGGGCAGCCAAAACTTCTGCCATTGAAGCGATTCGACTGTATAAAACCTTCACCCACATATTTAGAACCGTGTATCACAATATTTCTCCTGTTTGCTTTATCATTAATCCCCTTTTCTAAACCGTGTATCTTCAAGGCTAGTCCATGTTTGCCGAAATAAGTCTTTTCGGTAACATAAAAACCGAGACTGCTTTTATGAGAACTCGAGCTGTTTGAAAAAGATTTCGCATACTCACCCCCGGAACGTCGGCCGTGCGCCACATAGGTATTCACGAGAATCTTCCTTGAATCCAGATCGACTACATATAGCCTCCTCTTGCGGGACGACTGGCTAAAATCACAGATCGTTATAATATTACTCTTGCTGATTTTATGTTCATCCAGTAGTTTCAAATATCCCTTGTAGGCATATTCAAAAACTTCACGATGAAGACCGGAGGCTTCGAGATTGGACTCAGCGTACAATGCATTTACTGCAGCTTCAAATTTTAAGGAGACGATGGAAAGTGCAAACGTAGCTGGAGTTTTTTTTAGCGGTGTCGCCATCAACCCATTACCAGATTGTAATAGGGGTGAAAAAGACAAAAGCAGCACTACGGATAACACACGACAATTTTTTCGCATGGTTGGGTTTTTCAAGGGTATTTTTATAACGGATCTGACACTAAAATATTATTTCAATTCCGATTATGCAATCATTTTGTTCTTATTTGTTATTGCACAATCCTCAAATAAATAATTTAAAGAGTATTTCGTACAAGTCCACGGACAATCCCGACTGAAGCGCGATTTTTACTTTACAATATTTAAACAAGCACGTACTTTCACAGTAGTGCTCCTTTCTGCCGGTGTTACATCTAACATTAACTTTCAATACGTATGTAACATTATATAAGAATGGTTTTTTAAGGAGATCTTTTTAAATTATCTATAAAATGAAAACAATTATACTGGTTCGGCATGCAAAGAGTTCGCACGATTTCGGAGCGGGCTCTGATTTCAACAGACCCTTAAATGAGCGCGGCTTTCGGGATGCTGCCGAAATGGGTAAGAAGCTTTTAAAAAAAGAAGTTACGATCGATCATTTTGTTTCCAGTCCGGCCCTGCGCGCCAAAAGAACTGCGGAGCTATTTGCGTCTGTATATAACTATAACAAAAATAAAATCGAATTCATTCCTTATTTATATCATGCGGGTCCCGAAAATTTTTCTTCAGCAATTACTTCTTTTAATGATGCATTTGATTCGATCGCTATATTCTCCCATAATCCGGGTATTACAGAATTCGCCGATTCCCTTACGCATTCAAATATCAGCAATATGCCCACCAGTAGCGTGTTTGCCGTTACCGTGCCTATTGATTCATGGAAAGACTTTGAAACCGCTGAAAAGAATTTTTCCTTCTATTTGGAAATCGGTAGAGATTGATGCCAATGGCGAAGGGTTTAAGAAATAGAATGTAAATGCCGGGGGTGTTTTTGTTCTGCCAATTTATCTAAAAATCCCGTTACCGTCGCCGATAGTAAAGAATCTGCGATTTCCGGCATTGAAAATTTCCTTTGGGTATATAATTTCAAAGCAGCGGGCAGATTAAAAGTATTTTCGTTCACCGTGCACATCCAGTTCTTTTCATT
>JAYWCS010000370.1:0-6695 GCA_043780315.1 Bacteroidota bacterium
TGATAAAAGAATATCCCGGATTAGTTCAATCTGCTAAAAATGAAAACGTATTTGTTTTTCCGGTTCCTTTTCAACAAACCATTCATATATTTTTAAAACCAACGGTTTCCGGTGAGGCCAGCATCGGTTTGCTGAATGTATCGGGCAAAATCATTCAAACAATAAAAATCCCGGTCACCGCGGGCCAACCTCAGATTTATATATTTAATGTGCCGCAGGTACTTTCCACCGGTGAATATTTTATACGATATGCCGATGCACAGTATACTAAAACAATTGAAGTATTAAAAAACTAACCGGCCCGCAAACATTGAATCTGCTGCCAGAGTATATCCCGGAAAAATTTGCTCCTGTTCAATTTTTAATTTACCTGCAGCCGAGATACCTGAAGTCATTTTTTCATTCTCGTCCGAAAATACTGAACAGGTGATATAAACCAACACTCCATTTGGTTTCAGCAGGGGAGCAACATGAGAAAGTATTTTTTCCTGTCGCTGGCGGTAATCGGAGATGGTTTCCGGTTTAAAAAAATACAACGCCTCTGGACTGCGGCTCCATGTACCACTGCCGGTACAGGGCAAATCGGCAATAATGCAGTCGAACTTTTCACGGGGAAGATCGTTCTTGTCCGTCAGATCTGCCTTAAAAAGACGCACCGGTTTAATTCCTGCTTCGCTAAAACGAACAGCACAATTTTTCAATATCGATTCGCGTATGTCCGACACGGTTAGTTTGCAATCCGGATACAGATCAGACATTAAAATGGATTTACCTCCACTTCCTGCACAGCAATCCCAAACAGCTGAATCTTTTTTAATATCCTGTCTTAACAAAATGGCTGTTCGCTGGGAACTCAGGTCCTGCACAACCGCTTCTGCGTTGATTAAAAAAACGCCATCGAGTTTTGTACCCCCGGCAAATGCATAGGTTTTAAAAGGCAGCATACCGATTGGATCTGCATTTTGAAAATGAATCGAATGGTTAGAAAGTTTCGTGTTGACCGATTTCTCTTTACCCGGGCGGAGGCGAATAAACAGCTTCGGTTTTTCCAAAAAAGATAAACAAAAAGCCCGGTGGTTTATTCCCTCACTTAACAAATCTTTCCAGGGAAAGATGTCGAGCAAATTAAATTCCGGAAATTTTTCCCGGACAACTGTCAGTTTTTCTTCAATAGATTTTTCTATTTGTGCATGCCATACCGGGTGCAGGTATTCCAGAATCTGTTCTTTTTTATGATTGGAAAGAAAGAGCCCGGTCAGGATGCGTTCTTCTGGTGAAATATTTTTGAGGGTATGCCCCAGGCGAAAAAAACAATATAGCATTTCACTCACCTGCTTTCGGTCCCGCGAACCCATTTGGGGATTTTCACGAAAAAAATTCTTCAGCCAGCTGTGTAAAGGAATTTCACCTGTATAGTCAGAAAGTATGCGCAGGGCGTACCGGAGCAGGTTATCGAATTTCATTCCGGTTATAATTCAAGCAGGGCCTTCACCGGATCTTTGCCGAAGAGTAATTGATCCGGATTTTCCAGCAGTTCCTTTACCCGCACCAGAAAACTGACAGACTCGCGCCCATCTATGATGCGGTGATCATAACTAACCGCCAGATACATCATTGGGCGGATCACGATCTGACCATTCACCACTACGGCTCTTTCTCCAATTTTATGCATGCCGAGAATGGCTGACTGAGGGATATTGATGATGGGCGTAGACATGAGCGAACCAAACACACCGCCATTGGTGATGGTAAAAGTTCCGCCCTGCATTTCTTCCATGCTCAGTTTATTGTCACGGGCTTTGCCGGCAAGTGCTACCACGGTCTTTTCGATTTCTGCCATACTCAGACTTTCCGCATTCCGGATCACGGGAACCACGAGGCCTTTCGGCGCCGATACGGCAATGGAGATATCGCAATAATCATGGTAAATCAATTCCTCCCCGTCAATATAGGCATTCACCGCGGGCCATTCCTGCAACGCGTAGCAAACGGCCTTCGTGAAAAAGCTCATGAAACCCAGGTTGACTCCGTGCTTCTCTTTGAATTTGTCTTTATATTTTGTTCGCAGGGCCATCACCTGACTCATATCCACTTCATTGAAAGTGGTGAGCATGGCGGTTGTATTTTTTGCTTCTACCAAACGGCGTGAAACCGTTTTACGCAGGTTACTCATTTTCTCGCGTCGTATTTCCCGTCCGAACAAAGTTTTTCCCGGTAACCGACCGGGGTTATTGAGTGCTTCGAGCACGTCGTGTTTAACGATCCGTCCGTTCGAACCGGTCGGCGTGATGGTGCCGGCATCTATTTTTTTATCGGAAATGATGGCGGCGGCAACAGGGGTTGCCTTCGGTTCGGTTCCGGCAGATTTTATTTCGCTGCGCTGCGATTCCAGCACCTTTTCGGTGGGAAGTTTGGTGACAGGTTCGATCGTTTTTGGGGCAGCTCCATTACTGGCGGCCGGTTTATCCGTTGTTTTTGCTTCCGGTTTAGCCGCCGTTTCATCAATGCGGGCCAGCACATCGCCTATTTTTAAGGTATCTCCTTCCTTGCCGGCAGTTTTCAGCGTACCGGCTTTTTCTGCATTCACCTCGAACGTTGCTTTTTCACTTTCGAGCTCGGCAATGACTTCATCTCGATCCACATAATCCCCATCCTGTTTAAGCCATTTCACCAAAGTTACTTCGCTGATAGATTCGCCGACAGCCGGGACTTTAATATCGATCATTCTGCTTTAAAATTTACGAAGACGAAGATAAATTATTTACGATGTAAGGCGTTGATTTTCCTATGATCAAATACTAAAGGCAGTTTCAATAATTTCAGCCTGTTCCTGCGCATGCACTTTTGCATATCCGGTGGCCGGCGAAGCACCCGGCTGACGGCTGATAAACCCATAATTGATATTTTTCAGGTTCATCTGCAGAAAAGAGGCTGCGCCCATATTTAATGGTTCTTCCTGAATCCAGAACCAGGTAGCATTATAGTATTTTTTATACAATGCATCCAGTTGCTGAGTTGGTAAAGGATATAATTGTTCAAGGCGCAAAACTGCAATGTCTTTACGGTTGTCTTTGAGTTGTCTTTCCGCCAGTTCGAAATAAATTTTTCCGGTACAGAATAAAACTTTTTTAACCTGTGCGGGCATACCGGCAAACTGATCATCGATCAATTCCTGAAACCCACCACTGGTAAATTCTGAAATCTTTGAATAAGAACCGGGGTGCCGCAAATTTGCTTTGGGAGAAAAATTAACTAACGGTTTACGGAAGGGCCAGGTGAGCTGTCGCCGCATGGCATGAAAATAGTTAGCCGACGTAGTGATATTTGTTATCACCAGATTGAGCTCGGCACACATTTGTAAAAAACGTTCCATGCGCGCGCTGCTGTGTTCTGGTCCCTGCCCCTCATAACCGTGGGGAAGCAGCAACACCAGGCCGCACATCCGTTGCCATTTCTGTTCACCGGCTGCGATGAACTGATCGATCATACACTGAGCCATATTTCCAAAATCCCCGAACTGGGCTTCCCAAAGCACCAGTGTGTCGGGGTTGGCGAGCGCATAGCCATATTCGAATCCCAGCACACCATATTCGCTGAGCAGCGAATTATAAATTCTGAATTTTCCTTTGGCATCGTCAATCCGGCTCAACCGGTTGTATGCCTCGTCCGTTTTTTCATCACGCAGAACAGCATGCCGGTGGGAGAATGTACCTCTGCGCACATCCTGTCCGCTCATGCGCACATCCTTACCATCGAGTAAAATACTTCCGTAAGAAAGCAATTCCCCCGAGGCCCAGTCGAGCTTTTGTTCATCATTGAACAATTTTTGTTTGTCCTGTAATAATTTTTCTATTTTTTTAATCGGCGTAAAGTTTTCAGGCCAACTCATCATGGCGTTGAAAATTTTCCTGAGATTCTCTTCGGAAATGGCGGTGACGGGGGATTTCTCAAAATCATCCTGTGTGGCGCGCCGGAGGCTTCTCCAGGAAAGTTCTGGTTGCTGATAATTATAAGGAAGTGGTTTTTGTTTTAATTCATCCAGTCTTTCCTGTAAATCATTCCAGAATTTTTTCTCCATATCCTTCGCCAGATCCTTCGCATCTGCCTCTCCATTTTCCATCAGGAACTGCGTATATACTTCGCGTGGATTAGGGTGTTTCTCGATCAGGGCATAGAGCGTTGGCTGGGTAAATTTGGGATCGTCGCCCTCGTTATGCCCATGACGGCGATAACAGACCATATCGATAAAAAAATCAGCATTGAATTCCTGCCGGTACCGGATCGCAATTTCGGCACATTTTACAGCCGCCTCCGGGTCATCGCCATTTACATGTAACACGGGTGCGTGCACTGTTGCAGCCAGCGAAGTACAGTAATCGGAACTCCGGGCATCGTCAAAATCGGTTGTGAAGCCGATCTGATTATTAATCACGTAGTGAATTGTGCCTCCCGTGTAATATCCTTTGAGGTCGCACATCTGTAACACTTCATAAACAATGCCCTGACCAGCAACAGACGCATCACCATGAATGAGTATGGGAAGGATTTTGTCATAGTCACTTTCGTATAAAACGTCGGCCTTTGCGCGGGCAAAACCAACCACCACCGGATCAACCGCTTCCAGGTGCGAAGGATTGGGCATCAATTTCACGTGAACGGTTTTGTTGGTCGGTGTTACATGTTCGCTTCCAAAACCGAGATGATACTTTACGTCGCCGCTGCCCATGGTCTGATCCAGCTTGGCCGTGCCTTCAAATTCACTAAAAATCTGTTCATAGGTTTTACCGAGAATGTTCGCCAGAATATTCAGCCGTCCGCGATGCGCCATGCCCATCACGACTTCCTGTACATCATGTTCAGCCGCCATATTAATCATGGCATCCAGAGCCGGTATAGTGGTTTCTCCGCCTTCCAGAGAAAACCGCTTCTGACCTATATATTTTGTATGGAGAAATTTCTCGAACATCACCCCTTCATTCAGTTTTTCGAGGATACGTTGTTTTTTTTGAATAGAGAAGGGATCCAAAAATTTCTTCTCCATTTCGTTGGTGAGCCAGTCAATTTTCTTCTGGTCACTGATGTATTTGAATTCAATACCTACATGGTGCGCATAACACTGCTGGAGGTGGCTGAGAATATTACGGAGGGTAGTTGTTCCGAGTCCGATCAGATTTCCGGCAAAAAATGACTTGTCAAGATCTTCTTCGGCGAATCCGAAAAATCCCAGATCGAGGTTAGCTCCGCGATCCTTTCTTGGCCGGATGGGATTGGTTTTAGCCAGCAAATGGCCTTTGTTGCGGTATCCGAGGATGAGGCGGTAGGCCCCTAGTTCTTTTTTCCAGTCCACCCCGTCACTGGTTTTAAACGCGGTTTCTCTTGAAACAGCCGTTTGCCCGTTTCCGTTCTTACCCTGGGCAAAGGCAAAATCGAACCCTTCAAAAAATTTTTTGAACTCAGGGTCAACGCTTTGCGGGTCTTTTATGAAATCTTGGTATAAACTTTCAATGAACGAGGGCGAAGAATTCGTGATGTATTGTAAGTCTTTCATTAAATTGACATTAAGTCGCTTTGCAAATATCGGCAAAAGAAACTTTCGGAATAGTTTTCAATATTACCCTGATTTTCCTACCTTCGCGATCCAAAATTCTGAATGCATGGCTAATCATCGGGCAACGAAAAAAGATGTACGTAAAGCTTCCAAACGCCGGGATAGCAACCGTTATTATGGTAAAACAACCCGTAATGCGATCCGCGACCTGAAAGCGATCAAAGAACCAAAAGAAGCCGGTGAAAAACTGCCTGAAATTGCCTCTCTGATCGACCGCCTGGCTAAAAAAGGCGTAATTCATAAGAACAAAGCGTCCAACCTGAAAAGTAAGCTGGCACGTAGAGTGAATCAGCTGGTGAAATTATAGGTTTCTTAAAAGAACTTTTTAAAAAAGCATCTTCCCGGTAAATCCAGGAAGATGTTTTTTTTATTGGGGGCACAGTTATGATTCTTTGCCATGACACTGTTTATATTTTTTTCCACTTCCGCAAGGGCAGGGATCGTTTCTTCCAACTTTTGGTCCGACCTTGACAGGCTCCTGTTTCTGCGGTTCGGAAGGTTCATAATAATCCTTCCCGTCTTCTATCATCGCGGTGGGGCCCGCGCCGGCAGCGACCATTTCATCTTTACGCACTTTCATTTTGCTCATATCGGTTTTCTGTTCACGTGCTTCGCGGATCGGCGTTTGCTGTTCCACCGGAATCGCACAATGACAAAGGAAACTGACGATTTCCTGGTTCATATTACTGTCCATTGTCCGGAACAACTCAAATGCTTCCATTTTATAGATAACCAGTGGGTCTTTTTGTTCCAGGTAGGCGGTCTGCACACTTTGCTTGAGGTCGTCCATGGCCCTCAGGTGCTCTTTCCAGCTATCATCGATGATCGACAGGGTAATTTGCCTTTCTACCGCATTCATTAGCTCCCGGCCCTGTGAGTCGAGGGTTTTCTGAAGATTGGCGAGCACATTAATTACTTTTTTTCCATCCGTAAAAGGAACCACCACATTTTCGATATGACGTCCCTGATTGAGCAGAATATTTTTGAAAACCGGAACAGCATCTCTTTGCACTTCGGTCATTTTTCTTTCATAGTTCAATGTCACTTCCGAATAAAGTTTTTCAACAAATTCCTGGGCATTGTCTTT
>JAYWCS010000371.1:0-5826 GCA_043780315.1 Bacteroidota bacterium
CTCCCACGGCAAAAAAAGCCGTTCGTACCGATTCCGATTCCACGGTCTCCTCTTTATAACAACCCGTGTTAAGCAACGATTCAAATACAGGAATTGAATCGGCCAGATTTTTTACTGCAATCCCAATATGTTCTATCGCTTTCATTTTTTAACAGGTAAAATTTTAACATGAATACATTGAATGCAAAGCGTGATGCACGCTGCTTCAAATCATAAATCATTCTTATGATAAGTTAAAAATGATTCTAAGCAATGTAATCCAAAAACGAATGATGCCATGACCTGTTATTAAAAGACGGGATCATCTGATACAACTACCTGTTATATAATCAAGGATCCTGTTTTCGGCTTAAAAAGGTAATTTTGCGTATGGTACAGCTCCCTGTTTATATGGACTATCATGCAACCACGCCCTGCGATGCGCAGGTGTTGCAGGCGATGATGCCGTATTTCTCCGGGCAGTTTGGAAATGCTTCGAGCAAGGGGCATTTATATGGCTGGCAGGCCTCGGAAGCCGTGAATATCGCCCGCGAGCAGCTGGCTGCATTGATCCATGCCGAACCCGGCGAGATTATTTTCACTTCCGGTGCCACAGAATCCATTAATCTGGCCCTGAAAGGCGTTTTTGAAGCCTATTCCGGCAAGGGAAAACATATCATCACCGCTGCCACCGAACACCGGGCCGTGCTGGATACCTGTGTTCATCTCGAGAAACTTGGGGCAGAAGTGAGTTACCTGCCGGTGCTTCCAGATGGATTGATTGATTTGCATTTGCTGGAGAATAGCATCCGGCCGGATACGATTCTGATCGCGCTCATGATAGCCAATAATGAAACGGGGGTCCTATTGCCGGTGAAAGCCATTGGAGAAATCGCCCGGCAACATGCGGTGCCTTTTTTTACGGATGCTACACAGGCGCTGGGGAAAATTCCGATTGATGTGATGGATGATGGAATTGACCTGCTTGCTGTTTCTGCCCATAAATTATATGGCCCCAAAGGCACCGGTGCTTTGTATGTCAGAAGAAAAAATCCACGAATTCGTTTGATATCCCAACTCGATGGCGGGCAACAGGAACGCGGATTACGCAGCGGCACCCTGAATGTGCCGGGAATCGTGGGCTTTGGAAGCGCCGCTGCGCTTGCTCAGGAGACCATGGAACTGAATCGAAAGAATATAGGCGTTTTACGGAATCGTCTGGAACAGGGCCTGCTGGCCCTGGACGGGGCCCGGTTGAATGGTCATCCGCTCGAACGCCTGCCGACTGTCACGAATATTTCATTTGAGGGTATTGGCGGCGGCCACTTTCTGGCTGTACTTCAAAAAGAAATGGCCATCTCCGCCGGTTCGGCCTGTAGTTCCGGTTCTCCCCAACCGAGTCACGTGTTAAAAGCCATGGGATTAAATGACGATCAGGCCCATCATGCCCTGCGGTTCAGTCTTGGGAAATATAATACGGCAGATGAAGTTGAATTTGTAATAGAAAAAGTAGCCGCGTCGTTAAAAGAAGTATCAGAGTTGAAAGAAAAAATTCGGTCGGATGGAGAATTACGGTCGAATGAAGAAATTCGGTCGTTTATCGAATCTTAAAAAAAATAAATCATGATCTACGTTTCAGATAAAGCAAAGGAAAAAGTGCAGAAGCTGCTGGAAGAATCCGCTTTTTCGGGCAAAAATGACTGCTTCCTGCGTGTTTCTGTTATCGGTGGCGGTTGTTCCGGCCTGAGCTATAAAATGGATTTTGACAATCTGAAGAAGCCGATGGACCAGGAATTTGAAGACAACGGCGTAAAAGTGGTGACGGACCTCAAGAGTTTTCTATACCTCGTCAACACGACGCTGGAATTCTCGGAGGGATTGAATGGGAAGGGTTTTTATTTCAACAACCCCAATGCAAGCAGAACATGCGCCTGTGGTGAAAGTTTTGCCGTATAAACTGCGATTTATGCACAAATTGAAGTGTTAAGTGTTGATTGTCAGTCTATCAACCAAGTGAAGTAGTTTTACGATATGAATTGGTCGAATCGGGTGTTACTTTTATAACATAACCCCGTTCTGGTGATTTTTTCACTCAGAAATTCCGAACCAATGAATAACAATACGCGTAGAATTTTATTTTCGCGGATCGCCCCGACCCTATTGATTTATACCCTTTGTGCCGATCCGGCTCTTGCCCAGCTTAAAATTGATTATGGTAAAAGTTATGTGAACATCACCAAGGGTGTCACCGGCGGAACCATTGAACCCAACGATATTCTTGAAGTACGGGCCACTTTTGTGGTCGGCGGAAGGGGAGTGAACGATTATGCGGACAGTTGCGGCTATTTCGATTTCATTCCGGCCAATACAATTTATATACCGGGAACGCTGGCCATTCTTACGAACGAAGGGAAAGTGTATAAAACTTTTACCGACGTTGCGGGAGATGACGCAGGAACAATTAATGGTTCCAATGTACGCATCAACCTGGGGTTTAAAAATGCACCAACTGCCACAGCTACCCGGCGCGGGCGTATTTCTTATAACGACAAACCTTCTTTTTACGGAAGTACCTGCATCCTTATTGCCAGTTACCGGGTAAAGGTGACCGGCGGTTACGGAACGCAGGTAAGCCTCGGTGGTGGTTCAATTTCCTATTATCCGTTCGGCGGCTCGATTTCATCCATTGTTTTCCCTACCGATTCGGTAATGGTTTTTAAAAATCTGGGTATCTGTCCGAATTCTTCCAACAATGCCATCACCTCGGAGTCCGGAGGCACTTTTGGTTCCGGCAAAGCCAAAAACAGAACACCTTCAGGAAAAATTTCCAACAACTATACCTATGCGACCTTTAGCGGAAATTCACCGCAGGATTACTATTATAATATTTCGAACAATACGAGTACCGGCGGAGCAGGGTACACCACTTCGAATACCTGGCCCATCCCCGATCCCAATATCTCCGGATTCTCTTATTCACATCGGGTATTTGGTATCTGGGATATCATCGGCGACCATACCGGAGCGATAAATCCCCTGCTTGGAAATCCGGCGACAGACACTGTAAATAGTACCGGCGGATATATGGCGGTTATCAATTCATCCTATAAAACAGGAATCGCTTTTCTGGATACGGTGTATAATTTATGTCCCAATACTTACTACCAGTATTCAGCCTGGTTCAGAAATATCTGTTCCCGTTGTGCCTGCGATTCCAATGGACAATCACCCGGCAACGCCGGATATATTCCCACGGGACCGGGCGACTCCTCCGGCGTGCATCCCAACCTGACATTTAATGTGAATGGGTCGGACTATTACACAACCGGCGATATGCCCTATACCGGACAATGGATCCGCAAAGGGTTTACGTATTTAACCGGTCCGACTCAGACCAGCATGATTATCTATGTGCGCAATAATGCACCGGGTGGCGGTGGGAACGACTGGGCCATAGATGATATCAGCATCGCGACCTGCGTGCCGAACATTGCCCTGACACCTAATAAACCCGATACGCTTTGCCAGGGATCCGATGATACCGTTCGGTTCAAGGTAACGGCGTACTTTAATAATTATACTCAATGGAAACTGGAGAAAAGTATCAATGGCGGTGCAACCTGGAGTTCACCCGGTACCGATACCCTCGGGCTGCCTCCTTCCGGCACCTCCGTTCCAGTGTATAATTCTGTTTCTGGATTGTATGAATATCTCGTGACCCGTTATTATAGATTGAACAATGTAGACACCACCGTCATCTACCGCTTAACTATTGCATCCACTTCCGGCAACCTGACCGACCCGAATTGTAATTTTATTACGTCCTCGCCAAAGATTATTCGAACGGCCAATTGTCTGCTTACGCTACCCACCCAAATTAGTTTGAAAGGCATTTTACAGGATGGATTTGCCTTTTTACAATGGAACAGCAGCCTGGAAACCGGCAGTACGGTGTATGTTTTGGAAAGAAGTGATGACGCAGGCGTGCACTTCCGTAAAGTGGCAACCATCAATGGAAGTGCCGCTGCGAGTATGGGTAACAGTTATACTTTCCATGATGAGGCAGCTGTAAACGGACAAACATTTTACCGCATTCAGATTGTGGACCACGAATTTCATACTTATAGTGCCCTTGTTTTGCTGAGTAATAAAGAAATTGAGCTGGCAATCTCTGGTTTGGTGAATCCGTTTAACCAATCGGTTTCTTTCAACCTCACCGTGCCAGAAGATCATGCGATACAACTCTGTATTTACGATGCGTATGGAAGAAGACTACTTAATAGTCACCAGAATGCCTACAAGGGAATTAATCGCGTAGAACTCAATTCAATTCCGGGCCTGCAAACCGGAATGTATTTTCTGCGGGTTTTTTACCAGAACCAAATCATCACGAAACAGCTGATCAAGAAGATTGAATAAATTAAGCAATGGTCAGCTGTTTTGACGGGACAAAAAAAAGTCCCCCGGTTTGCCGGGGGACACTTAAACAAGTAGTATTGGTTATGCGGCGGCGAATATAGAAGAAAAAGAATGGTTAAAAAAATTATTTCTCTCCAACAGCCGGTCAGATTTTAAGCACATAGGGGCTGCAAACAATTATATCTTTATTTTCGTGCCTATGTGGGCCGTTTGTAAAAAAGAATTCCGACAGTTTTTCAGCAGTTTAACCGGCTATATAGCCATCTTCGTTTTCCTACTCCTCACCGGTTTATTGTTGTTTGTTTTTCCCGATACCAGCATCCTCGATTTTGGTTACGCGAGCCTCGAAAAGTTTTTTGATCTGGCTCCCTGGGTACTTCTTTTATTGATTCCTGCCATCAGCATGCGTTCTTTTTCAGAAGAATTCCGCAGCGGGACTTTTGAAATTCTGCAATCCAGACCGCTTACGTTCTGGGAGATTGTATTGGGAAAATATTTTGCAGCGATACTGGTTATTCTCATTGCTCTGCTGCCGACATGGATTTATTTTTTCTCTGTACAGCAACTGGCCACCGGTCCGGGTATGGATATGGGCGCAACCCTGGCATCCTATATCGGCCTGTTTTTTTTGACATCCGTTTTTGCGGCCATCTCAATTTGTTGTAGCAGTTTCACCCAAAACGCGATTGTTGCTTTCATTATTTCCGGCTTTGCGTGTTTTTTAATCTATACCGGTTTCCACGCCATCAGTCAGATACATGGTTTGCCCGCCGGCGCGGATTATTATATTGACATGATTGGTATTGATTTCCATTATCGAAACATGATTCGCGGCGTGATCTCCGTGCGCGACCTGGTTTATTTCATCAGTGTGATTGTATTTTTTTTAACCCTCACCAGGAATAACCTGTTTAAAAGATAACTGCCGCATGAAGAAAATATTCAATACAAAATTCGGTTGGTTATATCTTTTGATCTGCGTAATCATTGTCAATGTGCTCGTAGCACATGTGAATGCACGTTACGACATGACTTCTGAAAAGAGATACACGATCACGCAGCCGGTTAAGAATATGCTGCGTCGCGTGCATGAACAGATAAATATTGATATTTTACTGGATGGAAACCTGAAATCCGGATTGCGAAAACTTCGCAACAGTACCGAATCTCTCCTGCAGGAATTCAATGAATATGCCGACGGAAATATTCATTACCGGCTCATCGACCCGGTCGGCGGCGATGATACGAGCCGTGCGATCTTGCTGGATTCGCTGGCAAAAATGGGCATTCAGCCCATGACACAAATTGCTCAGTCAAAAAAAGGGGAAGAAGAAAGTAAACGAGTCGTCATACCGGCGGCCATCGTAAAGTTCAAAGACCGTGTACTTCCGGTCGATCTGCTGAAAGGTGTTCAACGCAGTCGCGAAG
>JAYWCS010000372.1:0-2385 GCA_043780315.1 Bacteroidota bacterium
CAGAAGAAAAATTTCATGCTGCTGACTCTGTAGTAACATTTCTGCGACCCCTGCCGTGCCTCCGAAATTACCATCAATTTGAAATGGAGGATGCGCATCAAATAAATTCGGATACAGGCCACCACCCTGTTCATAGTTGGTATCTGTTTCCCGGGTGAGCCGCAATAATTTTTTAAATAAGGTATATGCATGATTGCCATCCAGCAAACGTGCCCAGAAATTTATTTTAAATGCCAGACTCCAGCCCGTGCCGTTGTCACCGCGCAGTTCCAGTGTTTTCTTCGCCGCATTGACAAACACATTTGAATCGAGCGGTGAAATTTCGGTTCCCGGATACAATCCATACAAATGCGAAACATGCCGGTGATGGGGTTCGACATCTTCATAATCCTTATACCATTCCTGTAAATTTCCTTTGCGACCAACCTGTAACGGATACAGTTTATTTTTCCGTTCGATTATTGAATCACAGAATGCCTTATCCAAACCCAGTATCTGCGAGGCTTCCAGCGTATTTGAAAATAAATCACGGATGATACTCATATCCATCGTGGAGGCAATACTGATTCCGGCGGACTGATGATCGCCGTGAACAAATTCATTTTCGGGAGAAAACGAAGGCGCCGTCACCAGCCTGCCCGCAGCATCGGGTATTAGCCAGTCAAACGTAAACCGGACCGCTTCTTTCATCAACGGATAAGCGGTATCCCGTAAAAATATTTTATCCTGCGTGAACTGATAATGTTCCCATAAATGACGACTGAGCCAATTCGCTCCCATCGACCAGTTGGCCCATGTCGGATCACCCTGTCCCAGATCACCGACCGGATTGGATAACGCCCAAATATCTGAATTGTGGTGAACAACCCATCCGTGGGCATTATAAAACTCTTTGGCAGTCGCCTGACCGGTGACATACAAATGTTCAATCAGGTTGTTGAGTGGCTGACTCAGTTCAGACAGATTACATACTTCCACCGGCCAGTAATTCATCTGCAGGTTCACATTCGTGGTATAATTCGAACTCCAGGGCGGCCTGATTTCTTTATTCCAGATCCCCTGTAAATTCGCCGGCGCATCGGGCGTACGCGAAGATGAAATCAATAAATAACGGCCGTAATTAAAATACAGAGATTCCAGTCCGTGGTCGGCATGCCCTTTCAGATATTGCTCCAAACGAATGTCGGTGGGCAACCGGCGATGGGCTGCCCCGTTCGAATCCGCAATCTGTAAAGTGACGCGGTTATAGAATGAATGAAAATCGCGCAGATGTGTTTCCATTAATTGCGTATAATTTTTGCCTGCTGCGTTCTGCAGGTTTTGGCGAACGATTTCCTGCTCGTCCCTGCCGTCTTTATCGGGACAATGATCATACCCGTTAAAACTGGTTGCTGCTGAAATGTAAAGGATGATTTCAGAAGCGTCCTGAATATGTATCCCGCCGGAATCAGCGGTCATCGTTCCGTCCTGCACCGAAGTTTGTAGCGCCACTTCAAAACGCATCCCGTTGCAACCCGAAACATCATCATACGATATTCCGTCTCCATGACTATCTACGTAGGTCGGATACGACTTCGCCGGCGCTTTTCCACGCATCATAAATAAATTATTCCCGCTGCTGGAACTTTTATGATGAAGCTGACTGGTCAGTTTCAGATCCAGCGTTAATTGTCTGGCTTTGCTGGCCGTCAGTCTGACGATGAGCAGCTGAGCCGGTGCGGAAATAAATATTTCTCTTTTATATTCAACACCATTCTTGATAAAACGAACGACCGAAACGGCATCCTGAATATTTAATTCCCGGGAATAGTTGGTCGTACGGTTCTTGCCATTGAACGTTTGATGCATGATCAGATCGGCCAGGGGGAGATAATTTTCCGAATATAAACCCTGCATTTTTTTCGCATAATAGGTTGCACTGTCAAAATCATTTTTAAATAATGAACTCCGGCATTTCGTTAAAAAGGCCGCTGCTCCCGGATTAACATGATGTGTAACCGGTCCGCCAGACCAGAGCGTCGATTCATTAAGTTGCAATAATTCATGATCGGTGCCCCCGAACACCATCGCACCCAAACGACCATTTCCCAGTGGCAGTGCTTCGGTCCACAAGGTCGCCGGAGCATTGTACCAGAGCCTGTTTTCCGCCTGACCAAAAGCAGCGATGCTAACGACACTGCATAAAACAGAAAAAAATATCCGCATATTTAATTATTATAAACCGTTTAAGACCTGCAAGGCACCTTCCCTTATAACCTGATTTAATTTTTTACTGACTGCCTCGGAAAACCCCTCTAACTGGTTCAGGTTGGTCAACCAGATGGATTGATTGGCAAGAACCGTCAGGACAATCTCTCCTGGAGATTTTTCCTGCCATAGATTGAA
>JAYWCS010000373.1:0-2344 GCA_043780315.1 Bacteroidota bacterium
TTCTTCCGAAAATTAATCCGGCAGATATCAATAAAGCGAATGTTGCGCACAGCAGGAAACCATTAAAAAGATAATTCGAAATCTGTTCCTGATCGCGACGCCCATTGGCCATCGAAACCATTTGGGAGACCGATATCGTTAATCCGATGCCAATCACAAACGGAATATTGGCGGCTGTCATCACTAAAGAAGCAGCAGCCAGGTGTTTGTAGCTGATGCCTCCCACCATAGCCGTATCGATGAGATGCAACGACATCTGTGCCAGTTCTCCCATGATGATGGGAACAGCCAGTTGAATGGTTTTATAAACTTCGGTTTCTTTCCAGCGACTCATAAATGTTTACAGCCGGTGAAGATATGAACCATTAAAATCAATCGCTTATCTTGTAAAAAAATTTGAATGGAAACAATTCGCTGGGGAATTTTAGGTTGCGGGAAAATAGCACGCAAATTCGCGTCGGATCTGGTATACGTCAAGGACGCTGAGCTCATGGCCGTCGGTTCCCGTGAACTTTCTACGGCGCAAACCTTCGCCAACGAATTTCAGGTTGCGCATGTACATGGTAGTTACCAGGCGCTCGTATCGGATCCGGAAGTGGATGTAATTTATGTTGCCACCCCCCACGCGATGCATCTGGAACATACCCTGCTCTGCCTGCATAATGGGAAGGCCGTGTTATGTGAAAAGCCGTTCGCTATGGACGCCCGTCAGTCAAAAGAAATGATCGACCTGGCGAAATCAAAAAAGCTTTTTCTGATGGAGGCCATGTGGACTAAATTTCTTCCCAACTTTCAAAAAGTAAAACAACTCATCGATGATGGCGAACTCGGGGAAATCCGGAATATGATGGTGAATTTTGGATTTATTCCCAAAGATCCGATTCCACCCCGCGTGTACGATCCCGCTTTGGGTGGCGGTTCCCTGCTGGATCTCGGTATCTACAATGTATTTATGGCACTCTCCTATTTGGGAAAACCCGATGTGATTGAGGCCTCGATGACGCCGGCCCATACCGGTGTGGATGATCAATGCGCCGTTCTCTTCAAATATAAAAACGGCGCCCTGGCCCAGCTATTCTCCAGCTTTTCCTGTAACACGTCTACACAGGCGGATATCAGTGGGACAAAGAAAAGCATTCACTTTTCAAGTCGCTATTATGCTCCCCTCACAAATATTGAATTCTTTTCCGGGATGGAGGATAATAAACAACCCATTTCATTTCACCAGGAACCCGGTCTGGGTTACCAGTATGAAGCCAGACATGTCGGTGAATGTTTGCGAAAGGGTTTAACTGACAGTCCGGTGATGAGCCATGCCGACACCCTGGAGCTGATGGAAACGCTTGATAAAATACGTGCGCTGGCAGGCATTCATTATCCTACGGACTAAACTGTTTTTTTTCCACGACCCGCATATATGTGATTTCGTTCATCGAGTTTTCCGATTTGGATAGAACGACGGTTGCCACTGCATTTCCAATGAAATTAATCAGCGCCCTGCCCTCACTCATAAAGCGGTCAACACCGATCAGCAGGGCCAGTCCTTCGAGTGGAATGACTTTCAATGCCGTTAACGTAGAGGCCAGCACAATAAATCCACTGCCGGTGACGCCGGCGGCGCCCTTACTGGTTATGAGTAAAATGCCGATGATGATCAATTGTTGCTCCAGACTCAGATTAATCTGAAAAACCTGCGCGAGAAAAATCACACTCATACTCAGGTAGATAGTTGTGCCATCGAGATTAAAACTATAACCGGTAGGAATGAGCAGGCCCACTACTTCTTTTTCGCATCCGGCCGCTTCCAGCTTTTGTATGATCGATGGGAAAACCGCCTCACTGCTGCTGGCACCCAAAACAATTAATATTTCTTCTTTAATGTAAATTAATAGTTTCCACAGACTGAACCCGTAGTACCGACAAATACCATTGAGGACCAGAAAAATAAAAAGCAATCCCGTTAGATAAAAACAGGCCATCAGTTTGCCTAAGATAAAAAGACTGCCAAATCCAAATTTGCCAATGGTGTAAGCCATACCGCCGAAGGCACCGATGGGACTCAGTTTCATGATCATTTTCAAAATATTAAAAATGACCTGATTGATTTTGTTTAAGCCGGACAGCATGTTTTTTCCGCCTTCGCCGAGTTGCTTCAGCGCCACGGCAAACAGTACACTGAAAAACAAGATCTGTAAAATATCCCCTTTCGAGAATGCATCCACAATATTGGAGGGAACGATATGGGATATAAATTCTGCCCAGTTGAAAGTGGCCGCCTGTTTTGCCATGTCCAGCACCTGGGTACTGGCCTGACTGGCATGCGCCACACCGATCCCGGGTTTGA
>JAYWCS010000374.1:0-5135 GCA_043780315.1 Bacteroidota bacterium
GTTAAACAATGGATCCTTTAATTCTTCATCCGTAAAAAGTGGTTTAACGGCATTACGGAGGGTTTTTCTGCGTTGATTAAAAGCTGTTTTGACCAGCAAAAAAAACATTTTTTCTGTTCTCACCGTAACCGGTGTTTTTCGTGGCGTTAAACGAATTACAGCGCTCTGCACTTTCGGCGGCGGATTAAAAGCCTGTGCACTCACTTCAAACAGGTATTCCACATCAAAAAAAGCTTGTAGTAAGACACTCGTAACCCCATAGACCTTACTGCCCTCAGCGGAAGCGATGCGAAGGGCCACTTCCTTTTGAAACATGCCGGTTACCTGCTGCACATCTGAGCGCCAGCCCAGCACTTTAAAGAGGATTTCCGTTGAAATATTATAGGGGAAATTACCGAGGATCGTGAAAGGTCCTTCAAAGGGCTTTTCCATCTCCAGAAAATCCTGTTCGATGATCCGGTCTTTTAAAACCGGATAGGTTGATTTCAGAAAAGCCACTTTTTCGCGGTCAATTTCCACCGCCTTGAAGTCGATGTTTTTAATCTGAACCAGCCATTTGGTCAGTGCGCCGGACCCCGGTCCGATCTCCAGCAATTGGGTGAAGGGATTTTTCTTCAGAGAATCTACTATCTGGCGGCACACAGACTCATCTTTTAGAAAATGCTGGCCGAGCGATTTCTTCATTTTTAGCGGACGGGACAAGTGCGACATGCAGCAAAAATAAACCATCCTTCAGGCTATTATTCGTATTTTTATCCATCGAAAAATAATACATGAGCATCCCTTCCCAAAGACCCGTTATCGGCATTTCCATCGGAGACCTAAACGGCATCGGCGCAGAACTGGTTATCAAAACTTTTTCTGACAATCGCCTGCTCGAAATCTGCACACCCGTGATCTTTGCCTCTAATAAACTCATTAATTTCTATCGTAAATCCATTCCGGATTCCGCTTTTAATTACCAGCATGTAAAGGATCTGTCCAGGCCTTTTCATAGACAGGTGAACCTGTACAACTGTTGGGAGGAAGAAGTGGCCATTAACCCGGGTCAGTTCACCGATACCGGCGGATCGTATGCCGTGAAATCGCTGATGATGGCTGTGGAAGCGCTGAAAGATAAAAAAATTGAAGGGCTGGTAACTGCCCCCATTCATAAGAAAAACATCCAGTCCCCCGATTTTGCTTTTGCCGGACATACTCCCTATCTCCGCCAGGCTTTTGGGGTGAAAGACGTGCTGATGCTGATGAGTTCCGATAATTTCAGGGTTGGGCTGGTTACAGAACACGTGCCGGTTAGTGAAATAGCCAAAAATATCACCCGGGAAGCCATTATTTCAAAATTGAATATTATGAAAGAATCCCTAATCCGCGATTTTGGCATTGATAAACCCCGAATCGCGGTTTTGGGTCTGAACCCCCATGCGGGGGACGACGGACTGATTGGCCGGGAAGAAGAAGATATTATCAAGCCGGCTATCAAAGACGCCAAACATAATATGCTGGTATATGGCCCCTATAGTGCTGATGCATTTTTTGCCCGCAATCAGCAGCAAAAGTTTGATGGCGTTTTGGCCATGTACCACGATCAGGGCCTGATTCCGTTTAAATCGCTGGCTTACGGTGAAGGCATCAATTTCACCGCCGGACTACCCGTTGTGCGCACATCCCCGGATCACGGAACGGCTTTTGACATTGCCGGGAAAAATAAGGCCGACACCGGTTCTTTCCTTACCGCCGTTTATGGATGTCTGGATATTATCGAAAAACGCCGGGAGTTTGCTGAAAATCATAAAAATCCCCTCAAGAAAATGGGATCTGTCGTCCTTGCCGGAGCTGCCGATGAAGCCATTGATGAAGGTTGATGGGAAAGTGTGGGAAGTGAGAGAGTGTGGAAGTGGGGTTAATTTGGCATCATACTTCCATACTTCCACACTTCCCCTACTTTCTTCCGTTTTCGCTTGCATTTACGAAAACTGCAAACTACCTTTAGAATACTTCTGCTACTTTTTGATCGTAACTTTCTGACTACCCGCACAAATATGCCAATAGCTATGTAGTAATTTACACAATCGATTTTACATATCCGATCCCTCTTCTTTTGAATGACCTGTTGTTAATCGCCCTTAAAGCTGAGCAAAAACATTGTTCACTTTTTGAAATTTACAAAATGAAAAGGATCATTCACTTCTGTTTCGCTATGATGCTGGTCATTCCCGCATCGCTCATTGCCCGCACTTCCATTATCATTCCGACAAAAAAATCAGATACCAGTTCCAGTGTGTATGCCAGCGCGAAAAGTATCGTGCTTCGCGGCAACCTCGCTTCTTTTAATGCCGCCTACGTTAAAAATTATTTTGAACTGAACTGGAACACGGTTGCCGGCAATTTTGATCATTTTGAAATTGAGCGCAGTCTGGATGGAGAAAAATATGAGAAAATCGGACTCGTGCAAAACGCCGCCACCGCCACAACGGACGGTCAGTATATTTTTCGGGATCATTTTCGCACGTCCACCGCGTTAAACAATGATTTTTTCTACCGGCTGAAACAATTCGAAGCCAACGGAAATATCGTTTATTCAAAAGTGCTGATTGCGAGAATTTATAACACGAAAAGCCTGGCCTCGTTGAGTATTACACCCGATCCGCTGGCAAATGATATTCTCGTTAATGTTCAGCTCAATGAAAATTCTTATGTAGTGATGAAAGTCCTGGATGCATCCGGTAACCAGATTTTAAAAGAAGGAAAGAAAGCCGTATTCGGTCTGAATAGTTATTCACTGGAAGGAACGCACAATCTCACACCAGGTATTTATACGTTGGAAGTGACCGTAAACAGTAAGGAAAGAATGACCATGAAATTATCAAAAGGATAGATCCGGTAGCCAAATGGCCGGAAATAAAAAAGCCCTTCCGTTTTTAACGTGGAGGGCTTTTTTATTTTAAAAGTCTGCCAGAGAATGAAACGAAAAAAGTTATTTTTTTATCAGTCCATTTACTGCCAGATAACTTTGTAAACTTTTAACATACAAATCAAACGCTTTGGAACCGGCGGGGGTAATTTGACAAAGAGTATGCGGATAATTGTCTCTGAATACTTTGATCACATAGATATAACCCGCTTCCCGCAATTTATTAATCTGTACGCTGAGGTTCCCTGCACTGGCATTTGTTCTTTCCTTCAGCGCAGTAAATTCCACCTGTTTCTCGCGCATGAGCAGAGAAATAATAGCCAGCCGCAATTGTGAATGTAAAATAGGATCCAGGTCCTTGAATGTGTTCATACCAGCTTATAATTTATTGACATCTGGCTACGGCAGCTTCTGCAATTTGCAAACCCCAGTTTGGATATAAGGGCTTGGGTTTTTCAACCTTAAAAAGTTCAATGGCTTTCTCAAAAAGCGGTTTTGCTTTTGCTTTACCACCTCCGAATGCCTCCGGGGTTCCGAACAAACTCTCGCCTTGCAGATAATATAAACGCGGGTTATTGGGATCCAGTTTAAATCCCTCTTTCAGGTCATTGCCCGCCTGCGTTCCATAGGTTTGCCAGCGGGTTTGCGGATCAACCAACATTTGCTGGGTGGCCGACATATTCCGCAATGCAAATATTTCAGAATTTTTATCAAGCGCTTCTGCTTTATCACAGAGCGTATTGATGCGGGTGGAATTGGCATCCTTATCCAGTTTAGGGTCGGTCCAGCCGGCTGTAGACAATGCCAGCCCTGAATAATAATAGGGCAGCCATTGCGTCTTTTCAGCGTCCGCGATCCGCTCGAATGTATTGGCAACGGATTGGAAATCGGCCGTTGTTTTCGCAGAATCATACAATGCCAGCGTTTTTTTCATCGCCGCCATATACTTTTCACTTTGTGCACTGGAAATCAGCGCGGTGAACATCAAAAAAGAAAAAAGAATCGATTTCATATCCCGTTTATTTTAGGTGAAAAATTAAAGATTATTATTAATAGCGTCCTGCGTTCGGTCTACTCCCCAACTCAAAAAGCAGCCAATGAAATAAAAACGTTCTGCCGGGGGAGTAATCGGCTGTCTGTATTGACCATTGTAAGAATAATGATATCCGTATACCGATTGATAGCCCAATACATTACTCACACTCGCAAATAAAACCACAAATGTTTTTGCATTCGTTTTCCCGATACTGGGCACATATTCCATACTAAAATTCAAACTCTGAAAATCCTTTGTATGACCCTGTGCGGCTGTATAATACTGGCTGGTTTGATTGACCATGAAATTATAATAAGGCCGTCCGGTCGCATACGTGTACGTCATATTAAAACCCGTTTTCCAGTTGGTAATAAACCGCTTCATCACCAGCGAAGCCGTATGCTTGGCGGCGAAATCGGGTGTGAGCTTGCCCGGATAGGCGAGAAACTGCCGTTCCGTATTCAGGTACGAATAACTGATCCAGTAATCGAAATCTTTAAAAGTTTTTTTATCGCGCCAGAAAAGTTCGAGGCCATCCGCAAATCCGCTTCCTCCATTATTATAGCCGTAATAATTATAACTCACCGGGACCGTTTTCACTAAATCTTTGTATATTTTATAATAAGCTTCCACCCGGAAAATCCGGTCCCTATTCATTTTTTGATAATTCACAATATAATGGGTGGCCTGGGTATAATCGAGATTATGCGTATAAAATAATTGCTGATTTTCCGGTTTCTGATAAAATATTCCATAGGCTGCCGATATCTGTGCATCCTTTCCGGTTTTGTATGCGAGGGATATCCGCGGGGCAATATTGGATTGTCTGAGTAAGGAAGAATATTCGTATCGCACGCCCAGCTTGGCCGCCAGCGCGTTCGTGATATAAATATCCGTTTCTGCAAATCCCGCGATCTGATTGTCGTGTACGTTTCGCGGCGTATCATTATATATCAGCGGATTCGTACTATACCAGTATTCACTTCCAAAACGCAGCGCACTCAAACCACCCAGCCGCTTTTCGAAGACTGCTTTTCCCTGCGCGAGGTTTTGCTTGTTCGCAAAACTGAAGTTTTTACTATTCATCCAATAAACTGAATACGGAAAATAGTGCGGCTTGTTGTTGGGCGACTGCACCTGCTGTTGAATATTATCCAGATTCGTACTATAACTCGTACTCAGATACAT
>JAYWCS010000375.1:0-2713 GCA_043780315.1 Bacteroidota bacterium
ACTTCGATTTTTTTTACTTTCTCTTCTTTTCATAGCGGCGACGGTTTGACGGCGATCAAACTGAGAACGATTGTGATCGATCCGGGCCACGGCGGTACGTACCCGGGCACGCGTGGATTGATTTCCGTGGAAAAGGATGTTACCCTTGAAATTTCACTGAAGCTGGGAGAAGCCATTAAAAAGCAATATCCGAATATAAAAGTTGTTTTCACCCGAACAACCGATGCATTGGTGAATGGTGCCAGTAATCTCCGGGATGATCTACACGGTCGCGCCCAGATTGCCAATCAGGCCAAAGGTGATCTGTTTATCAGCATCCATTGCAATGCCACGCCGCATCCGCCCGGTGGCTATTATGAAAAACGGGTGATTGGCCACAAAAAGAAAATGATGTATGTGGGGAAGGGCAAAAAGAAAAGAAAAAAAATGGTGAACGTACCCATTTATGAGTCGTACTGGGTAAAAAATACCCGTGTTGGAACGGAAACCTATATTTGGAAAGCCGACCGGAATACGATCAAAGGCGATGCGATCAATGAGCGGGATGAAAGCGGAGAGGACGTCACAGACAGCACCGCTGCTGCCGAGGAGGCCTTCGACCTCAGTTCGCCGGAAGCCCGCATGCGAGCTCAGTTGTATGAGAAAAAATATTTCGACAACAGTGCGTTGTTCGGAGCCATGGTAGAACAATCTTTTGCGGCCGCCGGCAGAGAGAGTTATGGTGTAAAGCAGCGTGATAAAGGGATTCAGGTGTTGCAGGCAACCGGTATGTCCAGCGTTTTAATTGAAGTAGGTTTTTTAACTAATAAAGAAGAAGAAGAGTATCTCAATAGTGATATAGGGCAGAATGAAGTAGTGAAAAATATTGTTGATGCACTCGGCCGGTACAAGGATCAGGTGGAGGGCAATCCGCCAACGGGTGCCGTGATTCCGGCAGAATCCGTTCGTTAAATATCGAAAGCCGTCTGGTTCAACGGACGATCTTTTTCGTTAGGTTTGTAATCGATAATAACTGTGCGGGAGCCAAGCATTTTCTAAATAAAAAGTTGAATGAAAATTACAAACGAGACAAAAATTGGCGCCCTGACCACCATCGCGCTTGCGCTACTGATTCTTGGTTTCAATTACCTGAAGGGCAAGGATCTGTTCGAACACAGCAAGAAGATATATGCCGTATTCAAAAATGTGGACGGGCTGGAGCTGTCGAATGGCGTAAGCATCAAAGGATTAGAAGTTGGTACCGTTTATGCCATTCAGGCTACGGATAAAAACCTCGATGGCATCCTGATTACAATCAGTATGAAAAAAGACGTGAACATTCCGAAGAATTCGATGGCGATCATCGATGCCGGGCTCATCAATTCTTCTAAAGTGGTAATCAAAAAAGGGGATGCGACCGACTTTATTCAGGATGGCGATACGCTGGCAACGATGGAAAAAGGAAGCATTCTCTCGGAGGTACAGGGAAAGCTGTCGCCCGTGCTCAGCAGCCTGAATACCACGCTGGGTTCTGTAGATTCCCTCATTCAGATTGTGGGAAGCCTTTTCAATCCGTCCGTTAAAAATAATTTAACGACCGTTTTTGCCAATCTGGCCCGGTCTTCCGCTTCCCTGCAAACTATGCTGAATGACCGCACCAGCTCGCTGGCCCATACCATGGTACATTTAGACAGCTTCACGAATAATCTCGCCGGCAATAATCAGCGGATCAACGGAACCCTCGACAACCTTGAAAAAACAACCCGCAAATTGTCCAATGCAAAAATCGAAGAAACCCTGCAGAGCGCCCAGCAGGCTATGACTTCATTAAAAGATGCGATTAATAAAATCAACAGTCCCGACGGCACGATGGGTTTATTACTGAATGATAAAAAACTCTACCAGAATCTGGAAAATACTACGCGCAGTCTGAATACTTTACTCGATGATGTACGTGTTCATCCGAAAAGATATGTGAGTATCTCTGTATTCGGCGGTAAAGACAAAGCTCCTCCATTAAAAGCGCCGTTAAACGATACGTCCGCCATGAATACGCCAATCGTCAAATGATGAGGAATTCGGCCCGCTTTCTGGCCGTCGGTTTGCTTTGTATGCTCGGGCTCAAAACCTTTTCGCAGATCGCGGTTCCATTTAAATCGAAAACTGGAGACAGCATTCAAACGGTATTTATCTGGCATTCGGATACCCTGCGTGAACTGCATAAAGATTCCATTGCCATTCAATCTCTATATGGTCATGTGAAACTACAAAGCGATAAAACAATTTTTTATTGCGACAGCCTCGCAATGAACCATAAAGATAATTTTATAGAAGCTTTCGGGAATGTGCATATCAACGATAAGGATTCCACGGATATCTATTCAGACTATATGAAATATTTTGTTGACGCAAAGAATATCATTTTTCAGAAAAGAGTCATGCTCAAAGACGGAAAAAGCACGTTGACGACCGACGAACTGCACTATGATATGAATATGCATATCGGGAATTATTATAATGGCGGCAAAGTGGTTAATAAAACCACCACGGTAACGAGTACGGAAGGAACCTATTATGCAGATACGAAAGATGTTTATTTCAAGAAGAATGTGAAGTTGAAAGATCCGGCCTACTTCCTGACGGCTGATTCACTTTTATACAATACAGATCAGCAGCTGGCAACTTTTATTACCAACACCTACATACGCGACAGCACGGGACGCACGATAAAAAC
>JAYWCS010000376.1:0-12821 GCA_043780315.1 Bacteroidota bacterium
AAGTAAAATATATTCAGTCCCAGATCACGATAACAGAAGATATTCTGACTCAGAATTATCCGCTGAGTGCCAAATATTTTTTACAAAAAAGAGGGGTGCCTATTGAAGTCATCAGCCGGCTCAGCAAGTCTCCGTTAACCACCGAGCAGGTGCAGAACCTGGATAAACTCTATACCGTTTTTCTTGGATGGTGCGCCCGTATTGGGGTTGAGCCGGTTCATATTTAAATTGTGAATTGCACCGACCGTATATTATTTTAATTTATTAAAAACCTAAATACACTTTATATGAAGAATGAAAAAAAAGGAATCTCCAGAAGAAATTTCGTTCGGAATGCATCCCTGGCAGCCGGTGGAATCATGATCGTACCGCGTCATGTGATGGGGCGCGGTTTCATTGCTCCGAGTGATAAACTGAATGTAGCCGGCATCGGTGCCGGCGGAAAAGGAGAAGACGATCTGAAAAAATTTTCTGAAAGTCCGAAAGTAAATATCGTAGCGCTTTGCGACGTAGATGAAACCCGTTCCGCTGAATCCCGCAAACGCTTTCCGAAAGCTAAATTCTATAAGGATTTCCGGGAAATGCTCGACAAAGAAAAAAACCATATCGATGCCTGTTCCGTTTCCACGCCCGATAATATTCATGCGATTGCGGCTCTGTCGCTGATGCAGTTAGGCAAACACGTGTATTGTCAGAAACCGTTGACACATGATATTTATGAAGCCCGTCAAATGGCGGATGCAGCCAGAAAATATAAAGTGATTACGCAGATGGGCAATCAGGGCGGCTCCAGCGATGGCGTTCGACAGGCAAAAGAAATGTATGATGCCGGAATGATTGGCGACGTGCATACTGTGCAGGTGTGGACCAACCGGCCGATCTGGCCACAGGGACTGCCCACCCCAACCGGAAAATTTGAAGTCCCAAAAACGCTCGACTGGAATCTGTGGCTCGGCCCGGCGAAATATATTGATTACAATCCCGCTTATGCGCCCTGGTCCTGGAGAGGATTTAATGCATTTGGCACCGGTGCATTGGGAGATATGGCCTGTCATATGATGGATCCGGTATTCCGCTTACTGCCAATCGATTTTCCAACTGAAGTGGAATGCAGTATTCCAACAAGCTGGACACCCGATGGCAAAGAAGCAAAATATCCGGACGGTTATCCGGCCGCCTCCATTATCCATTTGAAATATCCGCGCAAAGATGGAAAAGGAGAAATAAAAGTTTCCTGGTATGATGGCGGTCTGCTACCCAATCTTCCGGATGAATTACTGCCGGGAGAATTATTTGGTGGCGATGATGGAGGCGCATTATTTATTGGTACGAAAGGAAAATTAATGGTGGATTGTTACGGCGAAAAACCACGTTTATTACCTTCCCGGTTAATGGCTGAAACAACGATGCCCGCAAAAACACTTGCCCGTGTTCCGGAAGGCCATTATCT
Organism: Bacteroidota bacterium; assembly: GCA_043780315.1. Taxonomy (GTDB): domain Bacteria; phylum Bacteroidota; class Bacteroidia; order Chitinophagales; family Chitinophagaceae; genus Puia. The sequence continues at coordinate 1,451 of JAYWCS010000376.1, forward strand.
GCAATGGGTGAATGCCTGTATTGCCGGTTATGGCAATGCAACCACCAGTTCTCCTTTCGAATATGCCGGACCCTTCACAGAAAGTATTCTGATCGGAAACCTGGCCATCCGCAGCTGGAATCTCGAAACCAGAAACGCGAAAGGGGACGACGTGGATTATCTGGGAAGGAAGAAGTTGTTATGGGATGCCAAAGCGATGCGTATCAGCAATTTCGACGACGCCAATCAATTTGTAAAAAGAGAATACAGACAGGGCTGGAGTATTTAATTAAAATTCCGCTCGATTTTAACACACGAATATTATATATGAAACCAATCGTTCAAATTTCACTCGACCTCACCAATATCACCGAAGCATTGGAAACGGCCGCCATGGCCATTCGGGCCGGGGTTGACTGGCTGGAAGCGGGTACCCCGCTGATTTTAGCGGAAGGTCTTCGCTGCGTCCGGAAACTCCGTGCCGCTTTTCCCGGAATACCGATTATAGCCGATCTGAAAACAATGGATGGAGGTTATCTCGAGGCAGAGCTCATGGCCAAAGCCGGCGCCACCCACGTGGTAGTGATGGCGCGTGCCCACGAAGAAACCATTAAATGTGTGGTAAAAGCCGGACGCGATTTCGGCGTTAAAGTGATGGGCGACAACCTGGGTTGTCCCAACATGATCGACGGTGCGAAATTTTTAGAGGATCTGGGTTGCGATTATGTTATTCATCATATCGGTTACGACGAACGAAGAGGCATCGCGGCACAAGGCAAACGTATGCCAAGTCCGATGGATCAATTGCGTGAAGTGGTGAAAGCCGTTCGGGTACCCGTGCAGGCCGTCGGCGGATTGTCGCTGGGGCAGGCGATTCTTTGTCCCTCCTACGGCGCCCCGCTCGTGGTACTGGGTGCCCCGCTGACCATCGATGCCGACGCATTTAAAACAGCTGATGGAAATCTGGAAGCTTCCCTGCGCATGATTTGCGAAAAGGTGCATGCCTATGGCGAAGTGGCCATTCATTAATTTAAATTCATTGTCAATCATTTTACTATGGCATCAAAAAGTATGTCGGCCGCAGTCGTAAATTTTGCACCTGAAAAAGGTTCTGTTGAAATCCGGGAAATCGCGATGCCGGATTTTGGAGACGAAGATGTGTTGCTCGAAGTCTCTAATGTGGGCGTTTGTGGCAGTGACCTGCACCAATGGACATCCGATCATAGCTGGCCGGTGAATTATCCGGTTGTGCTGGGTCATGAATTCGGCGGTCATATTCTGGCCCTCGGCAACCGCGTGACCGGCTGGAAAACAGGTGATCGCGTGGTGAGCGAAACGGCGGCAGTGATCAATCCGAATAGTCCGATGTCGAAAATCGGTTTGTATAATCTGGATCCCGACCGGAAAGGATTTGGTTACGGGGTCAATGGTGCGATGACAAAATATGTACGGGTACCCGCGAGATGTCTGCATCTGGTGCCGGACAATCTCCCATTCGAACAGGCCTGTTTAACAGAACCCTGCTGTGTGGCCTATAATGCCGTGGTCGGGAACGCACATATCAGACCCGGGGACCGGGTGGTGGTGCTCGGTCCGGGTACCATCGGAATTCTGTGTGCCGCGATGGCTCGGTTATGCGGCGCCGAAGTGGCGATCGTCGGACTGGAAGCCGATCGACACCGACTCAATATTGCAAAACAGTATGGTTGTGAAGCCATCGTCGGCGATGCCACCGAATGGGCGAAACGCCGCGACGGGCTGGGCGCCGATTTTATTATCGATGCGGCCGGCGCGAGCATAACCCTTAAAATTGCGTTGCAGCTGGTGCGTCCCAACGGTCATATTACTAAAGTGGGCTGGGGCCCGCAGCCACTGGGCTTTTCATTGGATACCCTGGTGCAAAAGAATGTTACACTGCAGGGAAGTTTCAGTCATAACTGGCCCATATGGGAAAAAGTAATCGCACTGCTGGCCAGCGGCATGCTGGATGTAAAACCGATCATTGGCGGGGTATGGCCCATCACCGAATGGCAGGAGGCCTTTGAAAGAATGCACAAGGGCGATGTTGTTAAAAGTGTACTTAAACCTGTATAATATGCGACTGGAAAATAAAGTAATCATCGTCACCGGTAGCACCACCGGGATCGGTAAGGCGATTGCCCTGCGTTGCGTAGCCGAAGGCGCGAAAGTGGTCATTCACGGCCTCGAGGAAATCTGGGGGAAAGAAGTGGTGGAAGAATTAGGAAACGATCATGCTGTATTACATATCGAAGACCTTCGCGCCGACGGTGCACCGGAACGCCTGGTTGCACTGGCTTTGCAAAGCTTCGGTCGGTTGGATGCGATTGTTAATAATGCGGCTATCGTCGCTTCTTCCAACCTGCAGACGACCGACAAAAAATTTTTCCAGCGCCTGCTGGACGTCAATACCATCGCGCCTTTTTTGCTCATCAAAGCGGCACTTCCCTATCTAACGGAACAGCGCGGCTGCGTATTGAATATCGGTTCTGTCAACGCCTATAGCGGGGAACCGAATCTCTTTGCCTACAGTGTTTCCAAAGGCGCGCTGATGACACTCACGCGGAATCTCGGCGACACGCTGCATCGTGAAAACGGGGTGCGCGTAAATCAAATCAACCCGGGTTGGGTATTAACTGAAACGGAACGCGATCGAAAAAAACAACACGGTCTGGCCGATGACTGGTATAAAGATCTCCCCGCCGTATATGCACCCGCCGGACGAATACTCTGGCCAAAAGAAATTGCGGCAGCCGCTGTCTATTGGCTGGCCGATGAAAGCGGTCCCATCAGCGGACAGGTCGTTGACCTGGAACAGCATCCGTTTATCGGACGCAACCCGCCCAAAGATGCCAGCACGATTCCTGTATCTAAATAATATTATTTTTTATGCCCCAATTAGCGGCCTTCCCGAAAGCATTTATGCAGGCACTCTGTAAGGATAGCACCATGCGTGTGTCCGAATGGATCGAACTTGCCGTACAATTAGATATTGATGGATTGGAATGGTATGCCGGATTTCTCGAAATGAAGAATAAACGCAACTGGCCCATTTTCCGCCAACAGGTGGAGGACCATGGAAAAGTCATTCCGATGATGTGCTGTTCGCCCGATTTTACCCATCCGGATAAAACATTCCGCGATGCAGAAATTGTAAAACAAAAAAACTGGATCGATATGACGGAGGTGCTGGGCGGCTCGTATTGTCGTGTCCTCTCGGGCCAGCGGAGACCGGAACTACCAGAAGAAGAAGGTGTCCAACTCGCGGCAGATTGTATTTATGAATGTCTGCCGTACGCAGCGGATAGGAATATCACCCTGATTCTTGAAAATCATTATAAAGATGATTTCTGGTTATATCCGGAGTTTGCTCAAAAGATGGATGTATTCTGTAAACTCGTGGATCGTATACAGCATCCTTTTTTTGGCGTCAATTACGATCCGAGCAACACCTACCTGGCCGGCGAGGATCCTCTTGAATTATTAAAACGCGTATCCAGCCGGGTGGTGACCATGCATGCCAGCGACCGGTATTTAAAAGAAGGAACCCTCGCCGATCTGGCCAAAGAAGAAGGCGGTGTTTCGGGCTATGCGAAACGATTGAGCCACGGTGAAATCGGCAAAGGACTCAACGACTATGATGCGATATTCACGGAACTAACCCGGGTGGGTTTTGATAACTGGATCAGTATCGAAGACGGTGTAGACGGGATGGAACAACTCGAAAGAAGTGTCGCTTTCCTAAAGAAAAAAATAGCAGTCTACTGGCCAGTATAAAAAATTCGGTTATTAGAAAAAAAATCATCTTTAACTTTTTATTTAATCCATCTATATTTGAATAGTAGCCATACCAAAATCTAACTATATGAGACTATTCAGTTGCCTTAGAGCACATCAAAAGAAATTACCCCTTTTGATATTTGTGATGTTGTCGGTCATCGGCTTATCATCGTTCAAATCTCCCGAACTCGCAGACCACCTCGTCTCGGGTATTATCAAAGATGTAAACGGCCAACCCCTCTCCAATGTCTCGGTTACCATTAAAGGAAAAGTAGTCGGCGCAACCACGGATGCGGCTGGCAAATTCTCGCTTACAGCGGCCGAAACCGACAGACTGGTTTTTTCCTATGTTGGCTTTTTGAGCCGGGAAATGCTGGTTGGAACACAGACTGAAATAAATATAACCCTGGAAAAAGATTCGCGTTCCCTCGATGATGTCGTGGTGACTGCCAACAATATCCGCCGGGAGAAAAGATCGTTGGGCTATTCTGTATCAACCATTCAGGGCGCTTCCCTGACTGAGGCACGGGAAACGAATTTCGTGATCGGACTCGAAGGAAAAGTAGCCGGCGTGAATGTTAGTAACGTGGCAACCGGTCCCGGCGGATCGGCCAATGTCGTGATACGGGGAATCTCCGATATCACCGGTTCCAACCAGCCCTTATATGTAATCGATGGTATACCAATGCAAAACAGCACCTATCACCAAACCGATGTCGGCGGCGGCTATGGTGGTTCTGATGGCGGAGATGGAACGATCAACATCAATCCCGATGATATAGAAACCATCTCGGTGTTAAAAGGAGCCGTCGCGACGGCGCTTTATGGATACCGGGGTAGCAAAGGCGTAATGCTCATCACGACCAAATCCGGCAAGAATGCCCGTGGTACCGGTATCGAAGTAAATTCCAACTATGTCGTGCAAAGAGTGATTGATAATACCGACTGGCAAAACACTTACGGGCAAGGTAATTTCGGCAACAAACCCGTTAGCGGTCACGATGCCTTTGAAATCGGATTATCCAGCTGGGGCGCTAAACTCGACGGATCCTCTGTATACCAGTTTGACGGGGTGCAAAGGCCGTATCGTGCCGTGAGCGGTAATATGGGCCGGTTTTATAAAAGCGGCGGGGCAGCTACCAACACCGTTTCTTTCAGTAAGGCGCTGGGCGCAGAGGGAAGTTTACGGTTTTCAGTGAATGACCTGCACAATAACAGTATCATTCCCAATGCCGGTTACCAGCAACAGACTTATTCTTTATCTACAAATTATAAGTTAGACAAACACATCGACCTGCAATTAAAGGCTCAATACATTACCGCATACACCAAAAATCGGCCGAGCGTCTCAGATGCCCCAGGCAGTGTGAATTTCGCATCCCTGTTTCTTCCGACGAATGTGAATATCACTTCGTTCGCACCCGGTTATAAAGCAGACGGCTCTGAAAATCAGTTTTTAGATGATGGCTACACTACCAATCCTTATTTCGCAGCTTATAAATTTATCAACAACACCTATCGTAACCGTTTTATCGGATCAGCCGATCTGCGGTACACTTTCGATAACAGCCTCTACCTCGAACTTCGCGCGGGAGCAGATTATTATGCAGATAGAAATACCAACGTAACCCCCAACGGAACGGCTTATCAAGCCGCCGGAGCGATGACGGAGGAAAATTATAAATCAACGGAAATTAATATCGATGCCATCATTGGCAAACGCTTTAATATCGCAAAAGATTTTAAACTCTCTGCACTCGCCGGCGTGAACACGCGTAAGGCAGAAGTCGATCAGCTCGTGGTCGGCGGTACTTCTTTTCAAACTCCCTACCTGTATACCATTGGGAATCTGGCCAGCATTTCTTCCTTTACCGGTAACCCGGTGATCGAGAACAAATCGATCTACGGAACCTTGGATTTCTCCTACAAAAATTATTTGTACCTGAGTGCAACGGGCCGTAATGACTGGTACTCGACACTGGCGCCGGGTAAAACAAATTATTTCTACTCATCCATCAGCGGTTCATTTGTTTTCTCCGAGCTGTTGCATATTCCCGGTATGGATATGGGTAAGCTCAGAGCAGGTTTTTCCAAAGTAGGCGGTGAAGCCGATCAGCCTTATCAAACATTACTCGGATATAATAATATCGGGAACCTAAATGGATTTCCGATCGGTAATATCTCCAATGGCGGTACCGTTCCCAATGCGAAACTGGAGCCCTCTTCAACCACGGAATTTGAATTGGGCACGGAGATGACTTTCTGGGGAAACCGCCTGCATATCGACGCGGCATATTATAATAAAAAAGCGAGCAAGGAAGTGATTCCCGCTGTTGCATCCGGCACCTCAGGGTATAATAGTGTATTACTGAATTCCGGTACCATTCTGAATACGGGCATTGAATTACTTATCTCTGCCACACCGGTTAAAACAAGCAACTTCAGCTGGTCAGAGACCTTTAACATGACCTATAATAATAACAAAGTGCTTTCTCTTTCCACCGGTTCAACGAACTACCCGCTGGGATATTCACGTGCCGGAGAAGACGAAGGACTCGGCGTTGCCTACATGTCGCAGGCGCTGGGAAAATCCGCTTACCAGATTTTTGTAGCTGATCCGGTGCGCGATGCCAAAGGCAAGATCATACTGGACACATTTACCGCTGCGCCGGCGGCCGGAACAAACTATGTGGATGTCGGTTCAGGGATTGATCCGTGGATCGGAGGGGTAACCACTGAATTCAGATACAAGCATTTTAACTTCTCTTTCCTGATCGATGGAAAGTTTGGTGGGAAGATTTTTTCAGGCACCAACTGGTATGGATACCAATTCGGCCTCAATAAAGCAACGCTGCCCGGCCGGGATCTGAGATATGGCATCAACCAGGATTTTGCACAATCATATTATGCAAACGTGAGCATAAACAATCCGGTTATTTTTCTCTACGATGCGAGTTTTATTAAATTCAGACAGATAATCTTTGGTTATACATTCCCTGCTTCTTTCTTCAAAGACAAAATACAGGGCGTGACGCTGAGTTTCGTCGCGCGGAATTTATTTACCATTATGAAACATACACCGAATATTGATCCGGAATCTAATTACTCAAACGGACCGCAGGGAATTGAACAGGCGCAGGTGCCTTACACCCGCACGTTCGGTTTTAACCTCAATGTGAAATTCTAGGAGATTCTTCGAAAATTATAATAAGCTATTTCATATGAAACTATCCTCCATAAAAATAATCGCGGCCTCTTGCCTACTGATGGCTTTTGCTTCCTGCAAAAAAGATCTGCTGAAAACAAATACCGATCCCAATGCCGTATCGGTCGATATTTTTGACCCCAATAACATTTTAACGGCTACCCAGCTGTATTATACCGGGAGTACGGATAATGCAATCGAAGTGGAGGAAACCGAAATCATGGGCGCCGGTTGTTTTATACAACACTTTGCTTCGACTTCCGGGTATTTCTTTGGAGATAAGTACCAACTGAGTCTGGGCGGCTTTGGTTCTTTTTTCGATCACGTGTATACGAGCACTATCAAGAATGCCGTGGATCTGGTTTCGACCACCACTGGAAAACCCCAATACAAGAATCTGCATCAGATCGGCCGCATCATGAAAGCGATGAGCTTTCAACGGATCACTGATGTGTATGGCGATGTGCCTTATTTTAATGCCGGTCAGGCTTATCATCAATCCATTTATTTCCCTGCCTACGATAAACAACAGGCGATTTATACCGACCTGATCAAAGAGGTTTCCGAAGCCGTTGACAGTCTGGATGAGCATGCTGATCTGCCCAGGGGGGATATGTTTTATTTCGGTTCGCCAGACCAGATCGGTGCCTGGAAAAGATTTGGCAACACGTTACTGCTTCGCATCGCCATGCGCCTGACCAATGTGGATCCGGCGACGGCCCAGACGATCGTAACGAAAGTACAGGGACTTACTATGCAAAGTAATGTTGACAACGCCATTGTTACCCACGGCATCAGTGATCCGCTTACGATCAATAGAATCTACCGCGGGGTCGGCGAAGATGGAAGTGTGCAGTTGTCCTGGCAGATTAGTGCCGCTTTTATGGACACTCTTAGAGTCCACAGCGATCCGCGCATGCCGGTGCTGTCGTTTTTATTTGATACCGCTTTTTCACCAGGTAACGACGATCCATACAAACCGAACGGAACATCCGACACTTCGGTTCAGGCCGGTCTGCCCAATGGATATGACGGGGGCAACACGGTTCATGGCATTATCAACGCGCCGGGTTATCTGGGAAATGTACTTTACTATTCCCGTCCCAGTCCGATCGTTTTTAATCCAACCGCCCCGACACTGGTACTCACGTATGCAGAGTCCGAATTACTGTTAGCCGATGCCGCTGCACGCTGGGGTATTGGCGATGCTGAAAGTCATTATAATAATGGGGTGATGGCAGCGATCGAACAATGGGGTGCCTTCGGGCCGGCCGGTGTTATCGTGGATAGTGTCGCGAGTGCCTATCTGAAGACTAATAAGTATGATCGAAATGCGGCACTGCAAATGATCAACACGCAATTTTGGATCGCCACTTTCCTAAACGAATACGAAGCCTGGGCCAATTACCGGCGCACGGGTTTTCCTGTTTTAAATCCGACTACCTACCCCATCAGTCAGTCACCCGGCGCGGTACCGAGAAGAATGCAGTATTCTACGGTAGATAAACAAGTGAATCCGGATAATTACAATATCGCGGTGAAAGGATTAACGGGTGGAGATAAAATAACCAGCCGCATGTGGTGGGATACGAATTAACATGATTGAAAAGAAACGATTACTGTCACTCGATTTCTTTCGGGGCCTCACCGTCGCCAGTATGATCCTCGTCAATAATCCAGGTGACTGGGGAAATATCTATGCGCCTTTGGAGCATTCCGTCTGGAACGGATGTACACCAACGGATCTCGTATTTCCTTTCTTTCTTTTTATTGTCGGTGTTTCGATCGTGTATGCGATGGCGACGAAAAAACTGAATCCGGCGAATCATCGCAGCATTATTTTAAAAGCGGCGCGCAGATCGCTGACGATCTACGCGCTGGCCCTGCTGCTGAATCTGATTCCACGATTTGATTTCCACCATCTGAGGTTCCTCGGCGTATTACCCCGAATCGCCATCGTCTTTTTTATCTGCTCGGTCATCTTTGTGAAAACCTACCGCAAAACGCAGGTGTGGATTTTCTGGAGTATCCTGACCGCCTATTATTTCATCATGAACTTCATTCCGGTGCCGGGCATTGGTGCTTCGAACCTCGAACCCTCCACGAATCTGGCGGCCTGGCTGGATACCCTGCTGCTGACGCCGAATCATATGTGGTCCGGTTCCAAGACCTTCGACCCGGAAGGAATTCTCAGTACACTGCCCGCTATTTCTACTTGTCTGCTGGGCATTCTGACCGGAACCTGGCTACAGAAAAAAGATATTACCCCCGATCATCAGGTTGCATGGCTGTTTTCTGTTGCCGGTCTGCTGATCCTCGGAGGCCTGATATGGAATGGATTTTTTCCGATGAATAAAGCATTGTGGACGAGTTCCTTTGTATTATTTGCCGGCGGGCTTGCGATGGCGACCTGCACCCTTTGCTACTGGCTGATCGACATACAGGGTAGAAAAAAATTCACAGAGCCCTTGATCGCTCTTGGATCCAATGCCATCACGATTTATGTGGTTTCCGGTTATCTGCCTGAACTGCTCGGCTCGATCCATGTAACAGAAAACGGACAAAAATCAAACCTCTGGTCGTACGGCTATCATCAGCTGTTTACTTCCTGGTTGTCGCCGCTCAACGCTTCTGTGGCGAGCGCGCTGGTCTATGTATCCCTGCTCACGATCCCCATGATTTTCATGTATCGTAAAAAGATTTTCATCCGGTTATAAAGATTTCTCCACGCAAAAAATGACCGTTCTGTTTTGCATTCTTTTTCTGTTGAATTTATCCGGGAAAGGACAACCAGCGCCGAAATGGATACGACCTGTTGATGAAAAATCAGAACCCGTCGGGGGTTTACCGAATAAAATTGTGGTGGCCCTTTGGCCCGCTTCGTTAGAAAAAGATTTTGCCGGCAGACTCACTGGCGGACCGCGAGGATTATTACGAATAGGATATGAATACAAAGGAAGTGTCTATCTGATTAATTATATCGCGGTGGAACCGGTGGTGGGCGATGAGATGGAATTCAGCGAAGTGTCGCCTTCTGTTGCAGATGAGCAATGGGGTAAATTATTCTGGGCCGCCAATAATACAAGTAGTAATTATTTTTCTCCGAATGCTTCGGCACGCTGAATCACCTCTCATCCCGACCCTTCGCATCCTGGAGCAGAACAACTGTCGTTCTATGTATTCATGGAGCAATTTTCGAATGGCGCCCGTCCATACTTAAGAATAACTATTCGAAGCGATGTCCCGGAAATTATTTGCCGGTTACGACGATATCGAATTCACCGGGAAGGACCCTTTTCCGGCAGAGCAAATGATGAGAAATAAAAAGGGCGAATATCTGGTGGCAGCCACTTCGAATGAAACCCTGGCCGAACTCACAACCTGGCCGCAGGATGCAGCGGGCATGTCGCATTGGCGATGGCGCTACAGGCTGTTTTATAAACTCACGCAATACTGGCGCGTAGATTCAGCAGGAGCAGATGCCAGTTCCCTGCAGGTGCGCGTGAACGGACGCGTAAAATATTGGAGCGGCGAGAGCTTGAATAAAAAAGATTATATCGATATTCCCGGGGGAGCCGCCTTTGAAAATTTCGAACTCCGGGAAAAATATCGGCCGGGTCAAAAATTCTATTTTGGACTTACGCTCAAAAAAGCTGAAGAATTGATCTCGGGTTTTTAAGGCTGCGGTACCCACCACGCATTGGTCGTATTGTATTTGCCTTCGAGCACCACTTTGTAGAAGTCCGACGGCCAGTTCGATATGTCCACACCGACATGCTGTGTTTTACAAGGGATGCTGGCCAGTAAATGATATTCATCCGCGCCTCCGGTTTTATAAAGATTGGTGGTGGTTACCCATACTGTCACCAGACCCGAAGTATCCAACGCGTTCCAGGAAATATCGAGTGTATGTTGAATCAAATTAATGACCGGGCGCGTCAGGGAAACCGGACCGCTGATCGGGATGCCATCGATTTCTCTGGCTGATTCTAATGGCAGCGTTACGTGCAGATAGCGGGCGATGGTGGGCATGATATCAATAATGCCAGGCGAATAATATTGTGCATATTTATTTAAAGAAGTATTTGCAACGATCCAGGTGGTACGCTGTCTCGGGGTTTGCCCCCCATGATCCTTCCCGTTTTTCTCCGTGCGCCCATGATCGGTGGTGATAATAATCTGCCAATTCTCCTTGAAATGTTGCTGACGATAGGCAATCGCTTTCCATAAACGGCCAATTTGCAGATCGAGTAGTCGAACGGCTTCTGTCAATTGCTCACCGTCGCCATAACCATGTCCCATATCATCGGTATACTCAAGATACACCCAGCTCAGGTCGGGTGCATTCTGGCGAATACCGCGGGCGGCGTCGGCAATGACTTTTTCATC
>JAYWCS010000377.1:0-3902 GCA_043780315.1 Bacteroidota bacterium
TGCGGGCTTACTGAAATTCATTGCTTCGTTCACGGCCAAACCCCAGGTTTCGCCCGATCCGGAACACATCACGAAAACATCCGCAATCGAATAATAATCCGGTATTTCGGATTGATTGATAAAACCAGTCAGATATACCTGCTCCAGTTTATTTTCTTTTATAAATTTTTCCATGCTGCCCCGCAGTTCTCCTTCACCCACCATCACTAACGCATAGTTTTTATCTACCAATAATTTAAATGCATTCAACAGATCGAGCGGATTCTTTTTTGGAATATACTTTCCGGCAAACAAAATCATTTTTCTATCCAACGGCAAACCAATACGCTTTTTCATTTCATCGCCCCGACCCACTAACGCGGCAGATTTGGAAGAAAAATAATTATTGTCGACGGCGTATGGAGTTGAAATTAAACGGGAAGCCGGAATGCCATAATATTCAAATAATTTCCTATTCTCCGTCCCAATAAATAAAAATTTCTGAATAAATATCTTAAACAAGATATTCCGTAAAAATATTTTCTTCAGCCATACTTTAATTCCTGTTTTCTTCTGTTCCTGATTCAATGGATTTTCTGCCCGAAGCCAGACTTCCCGGCCTGCAAGTCTGGCAAACAAAATGACCAGCAGATCACTGCTATAACTCCAACCGTTCACGATCACAACCGCGTTCTTATTTCGTCGGATGGCGCTGATCACTCCCGGATTAAAAACATCCCCCAAACGATTATTCAATGTTCCCTTCGAACGATAGTTCTTCAGAAATTCATGCGGATATCCGCTCAGCAGGTCCATATCCCATTGAACAGGAACTCCAAAGCCTTTATCGAGATGACCCTTCACACTCGCATCGGAATAATAATATACCCGGAGGTCGGCATTTTTACTCAGCTCCCGGAACAACGGAGAAAAATATTGTATCGGGTGACTGATAAACCAGGCGATGGAACGCATTAGAATTTTCGGCGGTAAAATTGAATCGCCTGTTGCAACCCCTCTGTTAAATTAAATAAAGGCTTATAACCTAAATAGTTTTTTGCTTTCGCAATGGACGCGAGTGAATGGGGAATGTCTCCGTCGCGATTCGGCCCGTGGATGATTTTAATATCGGCAATCTGCGCATCGCCTTCAGACAAATATTTTTTCAAAGCCATAACCAATTCGTTGAGGGTTGTCCGATCGCCATACGCTACATTATATACGGTGTTGAGCGCGTTGGGGTCTTTGGTGAATGCTGCCAGCATATTCGCCTGCACCACGTTTTCGACAAAAGTAAAATCCCGTGAATTCTCTCCATCTCCGTTAATCCGCGGTGATTGATGTTGCAGCAGCAGGTCAACAAATTTTGGAATGACGGCCGCGTATGCCCCATTGGGATCCTGTTTCGGACCAAAGACATTAAAATACCGAAGGCCGATTAACTCCATACCGTAGTTTCTCGCGAATACATTCGCGTATAATTCATTGACATATTTCGTCACGGCATAAGGCGATAAGGGATTACCAATATGTTCCTCCACTTTAGGCAGTCCGACGCTATCGCCATACGTAGAAGAAGAAGCAGCATAAATCATTCGCTTCACCTGACTCTCTTTTACGGCGACCAGCATATTTAAAAATCCCGAAACATTTACTTCGTTCGTTCCAATCGGATCTAAGATGGAGCGCGGAACCGAACCCAGGGCGGCCTGATGAAAAACAATATCCATACCGTCCACAGCTTTCGTGCAGGTTGCTAAATCACGAATATCTCCCTTCACAAATTCAAAAGAAGGACTAGAATGGAACTCTTCTATGTTGTGCAAATGTCCGGTGCTCAGATTATCGAGTACCCTTACTTTCCCGGCTTTATATTTTAGTAAATATTCCGCCAGGTTGGACCCAATAAATCCGGCGCCTCCGGTAATTAAAAAGGCGCTCTTAGTTAAATCCGTATGATGATAATCGTTTTGATACATATTATAAACGGGCATCGATGAGACTGATATCCAGTACCGCTTTCACATCGTAGATCACGGACTTCGCATTCACCAGTGCGGCAATATTTAAATTTTTAAACTCGTCGTGCGCAACCGCCATAATCACCGCATCGAATGTGCCCGAAACGGTCTTGCAGGTTTCAATTCCATATTCATGTTTCACAACGGAAGGATCCGCCCATGGATCACAAACTGTTACCTGCACGCCGTAAGATTTCAATTCGTTAATAATATCAATTACCCGGGTGTTGCGTACATCGGTACAATTCTCTTTGAACGTAATGCCAAGGATCAGGGCACTGGAATTTTTGATCGGAATCTCTTTTTTAACCATCAGCTTGATCGTTTCTCCGGCAACATAGGCACCCATGCTATCGTTCAATCGCCTGCCCGCCAGAATAATTTCCGGATGGTATCCGGATTCCTGCGCCTTTTGTGCGAGGTAATACGGATCCACTCCAATACAATGACCGCCCACCAATCCCGGTTTGAATTTTAAAAAATTCCATTTGGTACCGGCCGCTTCCAAAACCGCATGCGTATCAATGCCAAGCAGGTTGAATATTTTCGCGAGTTCATTCACAAAAGCAATATTGATATCCCGTTGTGAATTCTCGATCACCTTCGCCGCCTCCGCCACTTTTATAGAAGGAGCCAGATGCGTACCGGCGCTGATGATGGTTTTATATAGCTCATCTACTTTGATGGCTGTCTCGGGCGTGGAGCCCGAAGTGATTTTCAAAATATTTGCAACGGTATGCAGTTTATCACCCGGATTGATTCTCTCGGGAGAATATCCACAAAAGAAATCAACATTGAATTTTAACCCGCTTGCCTTTTCCAACACGGGGGCACATTCCTCTTCTGTAACACCGGGATAAACGGTAGATTCATAAATCACCACATCCCCTTTTTTCAGCAGTTTGCCGATGGTTTCGCTGGCCATATAAAGCGGCCGGAGATCGGGATGATTGTGCTTATCGGTTGGAGTCGGAACCGTCACAATATAATAATTGCATCCGGATAAATCGGCAGCGGTATCAGTGAAGAATAGTCCCACGCGGTCTTTATCGGCCGACGACACTTTCCGGAGTTCTTCATCCGAAATTTCGAGTGTATGATCTGTTCCGCCCAACAGCGACTGAATACGCTTTTTATTAATATCGAATCCGATGACCGGATATTTTTTCGCAAATTCCACGGCCAGTGGCAACCCAACATAGCCCAATCCGATAACCGCTATTTTACTTTTTAATTCCATTACAATGATGATCCTTTATGTTTGATAATCAATAAGGCAGGATTGCCAGCATATTTTCCTGGCTGCTCAATATCTTTTGTTACTACCGCACCCGCACCGATGACCACCTGATCACAAATCGTGACCGGCAAAATCGTTGCATTGGAGCCGATGGAAACCTGATTGCCGATATGGGTTGATTTCCATTTTGCACGATCTCCGCCAGCGGGCTTTCCTTCTTCGAATGTATCATTGATAAACACCACTCCGTGGCCAATAAAACAATCATCTCCAATCGTAACTTTCTCACAGATAAAACTATGGGATTGAATCCTCGTATTATTTCCGATTTCCACGCCCTGTTGAATTTCGGTAAATGGCCCGATAAAACAATCATTCCCGATTTTGCAACCGTAGAGATTAACAGGCTGAATTACTTTCACATTGACTCCGAAATCAACATTCTTTATATCAGATTGTAAAAGCGTTGGTTTACTTACTTCTTTGCTCATTAGCTAAGCGATATATTTTCTCGATAATTTCCACTGTTTTAAAACCTTCTTTACCATTTGCAGCTACGGCTTCTTTACCATTTAAAACGGCAACCAGATTCTGGTAGACCATATCGTGATTCGACATAGAACCAACATAATGTCCATAGTGATTCGGCGGATTTCCAGAAG
>JAYWCS010000378.1:0-2019 GCA_043780315.1 Bacteroidota bacterium
CCAGAGAAGTGCCGATCACGACAAACAGGTCAGCCGCCAGGGAGAGCCGGCTGGCCAGAGAGATCAGGGGAACGGGTTCTTCAAACCAAACAATATGCGGTCGCAACTGGCCGCCATCTCCTGCCCGGTCACCCAGTTTTATATCGTCGCGGATTTCATAAATCGGTGATTCGTTCAACTCACTCCGCATTTTAAATATCTCACCGTGCAAATGGAGCACCCTGCCCGAGCCGGCTCTTTCATGGAGGTCGTCAATATTTTGTGTAATAATCTGTACATCGAAATCTTTCTCCAGCCCGGCCAGACCCAGGTGTGCGGCATTGGGCAACGCCAGCTGCACGTCCCGCCTCCGCATATTATAAAAATCAAGTACCAGTGCAGGATTTTTTTTCCATCCCCGGGGGTTGGCGACTTCATTGATATCATATCCTTCCCATAATCCGTCGCTGTCGCGGAAAGTTTTTAATCCGCTTTCTGCACTGATGCCGGCGCCTGTTAAAAAAACCAGTTTTTTCTTCATTTCCTGTTTTCGTAAAATTTCAGACTTTCTGCTTTATGCTAATTTCATAGTCATATCAATCCTGAATGGAATGAATATCGCCCAGGTCAGCGGGATCAACTTTGATGTACAGATTTTTTTCCATCAACACAACCTAATCAACATAATCAGGAATATCCAGACCTGACGTTGATTTTAGATCTGCGCCCGGGATAATCCGAGATTTCTCCACTTCAAATTCTTCCTGGAGAAAAGTATCGATTATTTGTTTTATTTTTTCTTTTGTTCAATTGGTATCATTCTCATTCGGCATAGGATAAAATTAGCATTTTCCATTTGAATGTGTTTTTATCTCATACGAAATGATTTTAGTAATTTACTTCAATGCAGGATGCTGAAATAAAGGACGAGTATGATGTAATTGTGATCGGCGCCGGGGTAGGCGGACTAACCGCTGCTTCCCTTTTAAGCAAAGCCGGACTTTCTGTTTGTGTATTGGAAAAAGAACCCCATGTGGGCGGATATCTGGCCGGTTTCAGAAGGAAAAATTTCATTTTTGATACGGCCATCCATTGGCTGAACCAGTATGGTCCGGGCGGAATGGTGGTCAAATTGTTTAAAGCCATTGGGACTGACCATCCCGAGGCCGTGGTGCAACAGCGCATCCGGCGCTACAAGGGTGAAGGGTTCGACTACCTCCTCACGTATCAACCGGATGAATTTCGGGATCAGCTGATAGAAGATTTTCCGGATGACCGGAAGGGTATCGAAAGATTTTTTCGGAAGGCTCTGAAAATAGGTCGGTCATTTAAAAATTATAACCGGATTTTTCGTTCCGAAGAAACCATGACATTTACGCAAAAATTAAAAAACAAATTTCATCTGCTGCAATTTGCGATTCCTTTTATTCCGTTTATCACCTATAGCGGAGAAATGGGATTGTCCAAAGGACTCGGAAGGTTTTTCAAAAATAAAAAACTGCAACAGGTATTTGCCGGGGAAAAGGAATTGCTGGGATGTCTGGTACCGATTGGCTGGGCCTACTACCAGGATTTTCAGCGCCCCCCCATCGGCGGTAGTCAGGTGATACCACAATGGCTGCAACATGTGGTGCATTATTATGGTAATACGGTTGGTCTGCAGTGTGCCGTACAGGAAATTTTTGTGGAAAAGGGCCAATGCACCGGACTTGCTTTTCTGCATCGCGGCAAAAGGCAGGAGGTAAAGAGTAAATATATTATCGCCGCCTGTGATATTGAAACCCTATATGAAAAAATGTTACCAGCCTCCGCGATACCCGCGACACTGAAGAATAAATTGCGCCATGCGGAACTATACAGTTCCTCCATCACCGTTTCGCTGGCATTGGATTGCACCGCTGAATCTCTGGGTTTCAATGAAGAACTGGTTCATCTGGTGAACGAGTTTCAGTCATTCGATTCCCAAAGCAGTGGCGATCCGGAGCTTTCTGAAATCAGTATTCTGGCGCCCTCCATGCGTGATAAATCGCTGGCACCCGC
>JAYWCS010000379.1:0-8537 GCA_043780315.1 Bacteroidota bacterium
CGGGTATGGTGTGGCCGCTCAGTTTATGCATCTGCCATTTATCATAACAAATCCCGATTTCACCCTGCATTCGATTTTACAACGAACGGGAAACGCAGCCAGTGAAAAATATCCTACCGTAAAAATTGTACGGAGTCTGCCGGAAATACTTTCCGACAACGAACTCGAACTCGTTGTCATTACCTCTCCCAATGAGACCCATTTTGAATATGCGGCCCTAGCCCTCGAAGCGGGCAAACATGTGGTGGTGGAAAAACCATTTACAATTACCAGTAGCGACGCAAAAAAACTGATTGACCTGGCAAAGGCCCGGAAAAAAGTGTTGAGCGTATATCAAAACAGACGATATGTATCCGATTTTTTAACCATTCAGCAGTTGCTGAATGAAAAATTACTTGGAGAGATCGTAGAGTTCGAAGGGCATTACGATCGCTACCGGCCTGAAAAACGACCCCAAGCCTGGCGGGAAAAAAACGAACCAGGGGCTGGGATTTTTTATGACCTCGGTCCCCACCTAATCGACCAGGCATTTTGTCTATTCGGCCTTCCAAAAAATATAACGGCCGACATCCGCATCCAAAGACCCCATGCCCTCACCACTGATTATTTTGAACTCTGGCTGGACTATGGATTTACAAAAATCATTCTGAAAGCTGGTATGCTTGTCCGTGAGCCCGGAACCAAATACACAATTCATGGAATGAACGGATCTTTTCTAAAAAGCGGTGAAGATCCGCAGGAAGCGCTGGTCAGACAAGGCATTTTGCCAACCGGGGCAAACTGGGGACAGGAATCGGCGGACACCTATGGTTTTTTACATATAGAGAAGGACGGAAAAATAATCAAAGAAAAATACCCCTCCCTGCCCGGAAACTATGGATATTTTTATCGTGACCTGTACGACACGATTGTAAATGGAAAACCGTTGAAAGTAAAACCCGAACAGTCTTTCAATGTGATCCGGGCAATCGAACTGGCAACGGAAAGCAGTACAAACAAATGCAGCATTTCCTGTTCGGGATTTATGGAAACGGAATATGATTAAGTAACCAGCAGACTGCAGCCGCGGAGATCGCTATTGTCCATCCTTCCGAGCACTTCAAAACTTCCGCCGTCATATACTTTCACCACATCGTCGGTGGCAATAAAAGCGCAGGAATCCCTGTTCGCCAGATCGATTATATTTAATAACCCTTCGCCGGCAAATTGGATATCGAGTGGATCATCTTCGGCACGCACCAGCATTTTCATCCAGGGAACCGGTTTATACAAACCATCACCAACCGAGTAGGCCTGCGACAGGATTTCCGTCATGCCATATTCGGAATGTACCGGGGCCGCGGATAATTTCTCCTGCAGGATCTGATGCAATTCAAAACGCGTGATTTCTTCCCGCCGCCCTTTCATCCCGCCGGTTTCCATGACCAGCGTGTGATGAAGATTCATTGAATATTTTTCCGCAAAATCCAGCAAGGCAAAACTAACACCGATGAGTAGTGTGGGTTGTTTTTTTTCTTCCTGTTCTGACAAAACAGCGTGCAACTTTTCAGTATCGTATAAATAAAAACCGCTGGACAAATGCTGACTCCGGCGGATAAGTTCGTCGACCATATAAACCAGCGAAGAACCCGTACGTTCCAAATACGCCGGCAACAGACCGAGAATGCAGTAGTTTTCGATCGGGCCATAAAAATATTCAAAACCTTTAACGAAACTTTCACGGTATAATGCCAGTGTCTTCACATGGTGCCGTGCACTTACCTGACCGGTGGTTCCACTGCTTTCGAAAACCATTTCCGGAATAAAATGGCCGGTTTGAACAACGGCCGTTTTAAAAAATGATACCGGAAGAAAAGGAATATGGCGCAGATCTTTGATGGTGGAAGGGTTTTTACGAAAGCATTCCACATAATTCCGGTAAAGGGAATTTTCCGAGAATTGAAATTGAAATAACTCCAATGCCCGGGTCTGAAAATCCAGGGGCAACCCGGAGAAAATCTGATCGTATTGATAGTCGGAAGAAGTCGTGTCGGGATACTGCATAGGGGGCTGATATAAATCAAAATCAAATGTAAACCCGGTGCAATACTAAAGCTTTTCGCGAAAATCCATTAATTTGTGCTGTTCAAATTATATTCATGAAATCAAGGGTACTTGTATTATCGTTCATCTTCCTGTTGTTGCTGGGATGCAGTAAAGACAACAATTCAACCAATCCATCCATTAAAGTAAAATCATTTACCGATCATGTGGCACCGGATGGTAATTTCAGTGCGGTACTTTCCTATTCCCAGAAAAGTGGTTTATTGTCGGGCGACTCACTGGTTATTTTCCGCCACCGGTATAATCTGACACCGGTTCCGCCCGGGGAAGAAAAACCAGATACATTTTCGACCAGTCTGCCGATGACTCCCAATGTGAGTAAAGCAGAGTTTACCGTGTCGCTGGCCTGGTTTAATCTCACCTATGGTATTAATAG
This sequence comes from Bacteroidota bacterium, assembly GCA_043780315.1. Classification (GTDB taxonomy): domain Bacteria; phylum Bacteroidota; class Bacteroidia; order Chitinophagales; family Chitinophagaceae; genus Puia. The sequence continues at coordinate 2,480 of JAYWCS010000379.1, forward strand.
TGAAAACGATACATTTGATTTTCGTTTCGTGCTGATCGATGGAAATGGAAACCATAGCGATACAACTGCCACCGGAAAGGTCGTGGTGCTTTTTCAGTAATTTCAAAATCCTTACTACTCAATTCGAAATCCTTACGCTTGACCCGGAAGATTTTTGATTTTTTTATTTTCAGCAGTATCTATATTTCTCTTTGCGCGGTTTTAATGACCTGGCAAAGTATTCATGTATTGCATCTGACAATCTCGGGAGACTACTACTGGTTCGTTTTTTTTGCAACGATTGCCAGTTATAATTTTCACTGGTATCTGACGCCGCAATCGAATACGTCGGCAGAACGCATCCGCTGGTCGCTGCAACACAAAAACGCCCACCTGCTTTTTTATTTTGCCGGGGTAATCGGTTCGATTATTTTTTTTTACAAACTCCGCGAACACTGGTTTGCCCTTTTCTTTGCTACCGTACTGACGTTTTTATATTCTGCTCCCAAAATACCACTCCCCTATTTTCGCTTTCTCAAACAGGTCGCCATCGGTAAAACCATTTTCCTGACAACTGTGTGGACCTATGTAACGGCGATCATGCCGGTTTTTATTGCGAGACAACATTTCAATCATCAGATGAAATGGTTTGCGGCCAGTCGCTTTTTTCTCATCTTCGGCATCTGCATATTATTCGATTACCGCGACCGGAAACATGATAAAGAAGAAGGAATTCGGAGTATGATTAATTATTTCGATGATGCGTCGGTCAACCGTCTATTTGTTTTTTCAATTATCGCATTTATTATTTTCTCCCTTGGACTGCTTTTTACCGGCGTTTCTTTTCTAACCGTCCTTGTTTTAATTATACCCGGGCTCATCCTCGCGACGCTGTATCCACAAGCTAAAAGCAGCATTTCGGACTATCTCTACTACTTCGTGCTGGATGGATTAATGGTGCTTTCAGCTTTGCTGATGGCATTACTGCCAATTTGATTATTTTTGGCCATAAATTCTATACATGGCCAAAGCCCCAGGTACCGTTCCCCCAAAAAAATCAATTCTGTCCGAGGCCTCTTATGCATTCCTGAAAAAATACCTGAATACCCCTTCGCCGGTGGGTTTTGAAAGTGGTGGACAAAAAATCTGGCTTTCATACCTCAAACCCTATATCGACGACTATATCACCGATGCCTATGGCACCGCGGTCGGAATCATCAATCCAAAAGCGCCGTTTAAAGTAGTGATTGAAGCCCATGCTGATGAAATCAGCTGGTTTGTGAATTATATCAACCCCGAAGGCTTACTGTATCTGAAAAGAAATGGCGGCGTGGACCACCAGGTCGCACCGGCCCAGCGGGTGATTATTCATGGCACCAAGGGACCCGTCAAAGCCGTTTTCGGCTGGCCAGCCATCCATACGCGGATGGGTAATCCCGATGCCAAAGAAATTCTTCCAAAAGTAGATAACCTTTTTTTGGACTGCGGTGCCCGCAATCGCAAACAGGTAGAGGATCTCGGTATCCATCCCGGGTCGGTTGTCACTTATCAGGACGGATATGATGAACTGGCGTACGACAGTCTGATTGCCCGCGCATTCGATAACCGGATCGGGGGGTTCATGATTGCCGAAGTGGCCCGGCTGCTCAAAGAAAATAAAAAGAAACTGCCCTTCGGTTTATATATCGTCAACGCGGTGCAGGAAGAAGTCGGACTGCGGGGCGCTGAAATGATCGCCCGCCGTATTAAGCCCGACGTAGCCATCATCACCGATGTCACCCACGATACCGCCACACCGATGGTAAATAAACTGGTGGAAGGTGATATCACCTGCGGTAAGGGACCTTCGCTTGCCTTCGGACCGGCCGTGCACAATCTGTTACTGTCTTTTGTACGCGATGTGGCCGAAAAGAAAAAAATACCCGTCCAGTTACGGGCGGTTTCCCGCAGCACGGGTACGGATACCGATTCATTTGCGTACGCCAATGAAGGATGCCCGTCGGTATTAATCTCTATTCCGCTGCGCTATATGCACACAACAGTGGAAATGCTGGATCGCAAAGACATTGAACAGACCATTTTACTAATGTATGAAACACTGATTGCGCTTACGCCGAAAACCAATTTCAACTACCATTTATAAATTCGGCTCACCATAAAATCTGGAATATGATCCGCAACAACTGGACGAAAGAAGAAATACAGGAAATATATGAACTGCCTTTGCTGGAGCTCGTTTACCGTGCCGCCACCATACATCGTACGTTTAATAATACGGCTGAGGTGCAGGTTTGTACCCTGCTCTCGGTGAAAACGGGGGGATGTTCGGAAGACTGTGCCTACTGCCCCCAGGCCGCCCGCTATCATACAGATATTAAAGTGCATGCCCTGATGCAGACGGAAGAAGTATTGCAGTATGCAGAAAAAGCCAAACAAGCGGGTTCCACCCGGTTTTGTATGGGCGCTGCCTGGCGCGAAATCCGCGATAATCGCGATTTTGACCGGGTACTGGACATGGTGAAGGGCGTAAACGCCCTGGGAATGGAGGTATGTTGCACCCTGGGGATGCTCACAGAATCCCAGGCGGAAAAACTGGCCGATGCGGGTCTTTATGCCTACAATCACAACCTGGATACTTCTCCTGAATACTATGATGAGATTATCACCACGCGCACCTACGACGACCGCCTGAACACGCTGGGCAATGTTCGGAAGGCCGGCATTAGCGTTTGTTGCGGCGGCATCATCGGACTCGGCGAAACCCACGTGGACCGGATCAATATGCTGCGGACACTCAGCACTTTACCGGAACATCCGGAAAGCGTGCCCATCAATGCCCTGGTACGCATTAAAGGAACTCCGCTGGAAAATAATCCGAAAGTAGATATCTGGGATATGGTGCGTATGATCGCCACGGCGAGAATACTGATGCCCAAAACCATGGTTCGTTTAAGTGCGGGTCGCACGGAGATGAGCGTTCCCGAGCAGGCCTTTTGCTTTATGGCCGGAGCCAATTCTATTTTTGCAGGTGACAAATTGCTGACTACCCCAAATCCCTCTTTTGAGGAAGACAATGCGATGTTCGATCTGCTGGGTTTACAGCCTATGGAAGCATTTAAGGCACAAAAAAAAGAAGCGCAATATGTATAAATACTATTAACACCTCTTTCACATTGGCGGATTAAACCATTTCAACGCCTTTACGTTATATATACAACCACAAAGATTTTCATGTTGGTTGTTTTAAGGGTTAAAAAAAGTTCCTCCATTTCCATGGAGGAATTCTTTTTTAATGTCGTTCCCGAAGAAGCCCCTTATTTTCATTTCTCCACCAAAGCGAGTTCCAGCACCTGTTGCATGGTTTTCACATAATGAAACTTCAGGCCCTTTATAAAAGTGGAATCTATTTCGCTGATATCTTTTTCATTTTGCCAGCACAGGATCACTTCTTTAATCCCCGCTCTGCGGGCCGCCAGAATTTTCTCCTTAATACCTCCCACCGGAAGCACCTGACCCCGCAGGGTAATCTCACCGGTCATCGCCAGATAGGGTTTTATTCTTTTTCCGGTGATAGCAGAAGCCAGTGAGCTCATCATGGTAATCCCGGCGCTCGGCCCGTCTTTGGGCGTTCCCCCTTCCGGCACATGGATATGGAGTGTTTTGCCCGAGAATATACTGGTATCCAGTCCGTATTTTTTTGCGTTGGACTGCAAATACGTCAGGGCCGTCATCGCACTTTCCTTCATTACATTCCCCAGATTGCCCGTGAGTTTCAGGTCGCCCTTTCCATCGCTGATGCTGGTTTCAATAAATAAAATATCACCCCCGACATATGTCCATGCAAGCCCCACAGCTACCCCGGGCATATTCGCCACCTTATAGAGGTCATTGCTATAACGGGCCTTGCCCAATACTTTCTCAATATCTTTTTCTGTAATAGACGCTTTCAGCTTAGACTTCAAAGCAAATTCCTTGGCTTCAAACCGCATGATCGAAGCCAATTGCCGGTCCAGCTCCCGCACCCCGCTCTCCCGGGTATAGTCTGCAATCACACGCACGAGTGTTTTGTCGGACAACTTTAATTTCTGTCCTTTTAAACCATGTGCCTCCTGTTGTTTCGGAATGAGGTGACGTTTCGCAATCTCTACTTTCTCTTCGATCGCATATCCGCTGAGATCAATAATTTCCATGCGATCCCGCAGGGCCGGTTGAATATGGCTGATATCGTTGGCCGTTGCGACAAACAAGACGCGACTGAGATCATATTCCTGTTCCAGGTAATTGTCGTAAAAAGTATTATTCTGTTCGGGGTCGAGCACTTCCAATAAAGCAGAAGTCGGATCTCCCCTGAAATCGGTACCAACCTTATCGATTTCATCCAGGATGATCACCGGGTTGGAAGATTTCGCTTTTTTCAGTGATTGTAAAATCCGGCCGGGCATAGCCCCGATATAGGTTTTACGATGACCACGGATTTCACTTTCATCATGCAGACCGCCCAGACTCATACGCACATATTTTCTTCCGATAGCTGCGGCAATACTTTTTCCGAGCGATGTTTTACCAATGCCGGGAGGACCCACAAAACAGAGTATCGGTGATTTTAAATCTCCTTTTAATTTCAGAACGGCGAGATATTCGAGAATTCTTTCCTTCACTTTTTTCATTCCGTAATGATCCTGATCGAGCACTTTAGCGGCTTTCTTCAGGTCGTACAGATCATCGGTAAACGCATTCCAGGGCAGGTCCAGCATCAGATCCAGGTGATTATACACGATAGAATAATCGGGTGTACTGGGATGCATCCGTTCGAGTTTCTCGATCCCTTTTTTAAAAACATCTTTGGCTGACTGCGGCCATTTTTTTGTCTCTGCTTTTTTCTGCATCTCGCGGATCTCGCGTTCGTTGCTGTCGCCACCGAGTTCATCCTTGATACTCTTCAGCTGTTGTTGAAGAAAATAATCACGCTGTTGTTTATCGAGTTCCGTTTTTGTTTTGTTCGTGAGTTTATTTTTCAATTCCGCGAACTGCAATTCGCGTTGCAGTAATTGCATCAGCAGATCCGCGCGTGCCTTGATATGATCGGTTTGCAGCAATTCCTGTTTTTCAGCGAGCTCGGTATTGAGGTTGCTGGAAATAAAATGAATCAGAAAAGAAGGGTTCTCAATATTTTTCAGAATGATCGAAGCCTCCGTGGGCATATTGGGAGAAAGCTGAATAATCTGTACGGCCAGATCCTTGATATTCGAAATATAAGCCTCGAAATCCTGATCCTTCGGCGCTTCTTCTTCCTGCAGAAGGATGATCTGTGCCTTGAAATAAGGATCATCGGTGGTCATGGCGTCCACTTTAAAACGACGTTTACCCTGCAGGATCACGGTCGTGCCGCCATCCGGCATTTTAATTACTTTGATGATTTTCGCGATCGTACCGACATCTACCAGCTCATTCATGGAAGGATCTTCCACACTACTGTCCTTCTGTGCCAGCACGCCGATCAGCTTGTCGCCCTTGTAGGCGTCCTGCACGGCTTTGATGCTTTTGTCTCGGCCAACGGTAATAGGCAAAACCACTCCTGGAAACAGGACGGTATTGCGCAGCGGAAGGATCGGAATTTCTTTGGGAATCTCGGTATCGTTCAGGTTATCCTGCTCTGTTTCATTGATCGGTATGATGGGCATAAAATCCATTTCCTGCTCACCGCGCTGGAAGAAAAAATTTTCGTTCATAAATATCAAAAGGGTGACAAAATAACACCCATTTTGGTATTATCCTATCTTTTTAAGGTTGAACCCTTCAGGTTCAAGTTTAATGCCATTTCATTAAAAACTGAACGGCAGAGGAAAAAGGATTTTCCTCTTGCAAAAATGGCAGTCCGCCGTCACCCCGAATAACAAATGTTATAAAGTATTCTTAATCCGACGTAAAACTGGAAGCTCTGGTTTTTCCAGGTATCCTTATCACCCACATTATCGAGATTAGTCAGGCCCGATATGTAACGGGCGCCGATTTTTATTTTCAGGAGGTTCAGCTGGGCCCCAAAAACCAATGAAAAATCTCCCGATTTAAATGCATTGGC
>JAYWCS010000380.1:0-6818 GCA_043780315.1 Bacteroidota bacterium
AAACGACTCGGTCATCACGGCCTGGTCGTTATTACGAACCGCTTTGCGCATTTTAGAGGAGAAATTGTATAAGAAAAGGGAAGGGAAAAATATAAGAAGTGCTGAGATTACAAGAAAGATACTGAAGAATCCTCCGCCGAATGCTGCGGTTTCCGCATTCATCCCAGATATCATACTGGCCATGAAGGATCCGAAAAAAACTCCCATGAGCACCATCAATCCACAGAAAACGAATCCAAGGATGGCAAGAAATCTTCCCCATCGCGCCGACTCATTGAGATAATTGATTGTTTGCTGATCAATTTTTAAATCGAAGAGATTAAAATCAAGGGGTTGTTCCATGGAGGCGTTTTTATTTATAAATAAAAGCAAATTCCCCCAGATTAGCAAGAATTAGATCCTGTGTGCATTAATAGGCCCTGGCGAACAAGACCCTTTCGCGACTCGGTTTACCGGATAAAATACAAACGCCGTTTTCGGGTGGATTATCAAGAGGAATACAGCGAATTGTGGCTTTCAACTTTTCTTTAATAGCTTCCTCAGTTTGTGCAGTACCATCCCAGTGCGCTGAAATAAAACCTCCTTTTTCATCCAGCAAGCGAACAAATTCTTCCCAGTTATCGGCGCGGGTAATATGTGCATCCCGGTACTGCAATGCTTTCTGGTACATCGCATCCTGAATTTCCACGAGTAGTTTTTCCACCCGCTCAACCAAACCTTCCTGCGGAAAACTCATTTTTTCCCGGGTATCCCTTCTGGCGATTTCCACGGTTTGATTATCGAGGTCCCGCAACCCCATGGCGATGCGCAACGGAACGCCCTTCTTTTCGTATTCCGCGAACTTCCATCCCGGGCGGTTATTGTCGTTATGGTCAAATTTTACCCTTATGCCTGCTTTCTTCAGAGCCGCGGCGATTTCATTTCCTTTCGTATCGAGTACTTCCTTTCGTTCATCGCCTTTGTAGATGGGTATAATCACTACCTGCAGCGGTGCAATGCGGGGTGGAAGAATTAATCCTTCATCATCGCTATGTGCCATCACCAGGGCGCCCACCAGGCGTGTACAGTCACCCCAGCTCGTTGCCCATACGTATTCCAGTTTATTCTGTTTATCGGAAAACTTCACATCGAACGCCTTGGCAAAATTTTGTCCGAGGAAATGCGAGGTACCCGCCTGTAATGCTTTTCCATCCTGCATGAGCGCTTCGATACAGTAGGTGTCAATAGCGCCTGCAAAGCGTTCACTTTCGGTTTTAACGCCCCGGACAACCGGGAGGGCCATAAAGTTTTCCGCAAAATCCGAATAGATATCGAGCATTTGCCGGGTTTCCGCAACGGCTTCCTCCGAGGTAGCATGGGCCGTATGCCCTTCCTGCCATAGAAATTCAGTTGTTCTGAGAAATAACCGGGTACGCATTTCCCATCGAACTACATTCGCCCACTGATTAATGAGCAGCGGCAGATCCCGGTAACTTTGAATCCAGGTTTTATAGGTATGCCATATGATGGTTTCACTTGTTGGCCGCACGATCAGCTCTTCTTCCAGTTTCGCATCGGGATCCACAATGATTCCATTTCCATCGGGATCATTTTTCAAACGGTAGTGCGTTACAACGGCACATTCTTTTGCGAATCCGGCTACGTGCGTCGCTTCGCGGCTTAAAAAACTTTTCGGGATGAAGAGTGGAAAATAGGCATTCTCATGACCGGTATCTTTAAACATCTTGTCGAGCGTATCGCGCATTTGTTCCCACAACGCAAATCCATATGGCTTAATGACCATGCATCCCTTGACGGCTGAATAATCTGCCAGCCCTCCCTTTAAAACCAGGTCGTTGTACCACTGTGAATAATCTGTTGCCCGGCTAGTAATTTCTTTGCTCATTTTGGATCGTTGGAATCAGGATTGATACTACTCATTTTAACAGTTTCCGGCCGTGATTTTACGGTGAGACCTGAGATAAATGTTGTAATTTTGATAAAACGCTCAAAAGTAGTACCTTAAGATTGAAACTTCTAAAAGCATTCGTATGAAACGTCTATTTATTATCATTTCAGGTGTGTTGTTACTTGCTTCACTGGACAGCTGTACCGTCTATAAAAATAGCCCGACACCGGACGATGTATATTATAATCCAGGTTCTTCCAACGAAGCGTCCAGTCAGGATAATTCCTCAACGGGTGATGGTGCAGATTATTACAGCACCCCGAATGAAAATTATGTGAAGATGCGGGTACAGGATCCGAATCGCTGGTCTTATTTTGACGATTATAATTGTGATTATTACGGAGGGAGTTCTGGTTATGGATATGGAAGTCCTTATGGTAGCTCTTTTGGCATGGGCATTGGATTTGGAATTGGCTACAGTTCTTTTTTCGGTGGGTTTGGATATTACAGTCCCATGAGTTACCTGAATAGCTATTACGCCTGGAATAATTTCTACAATCCATATTATGGACATGTGATAATTGTAAATGGAAAAAACAACTCCACGCCGAGCTATACACGGATGAGTAATTTTAACCCTTCTGCTTATCAGGGAAGATATTATAATGCACGTCCGGCTAGCACCCGTTCAAATAGCCTCAACGGTTATCAGAATAGCACCCGGAATAGTCAGAATAGTAATTTAAACTCGAATTTTAATCGTTCTCAAAATACCCGGCCGGTCTATTCCAATCCTTCCTTTTTTAGAAGTGCTGCCCCTCTCAATTTTAGCAGCGGCGGTGGTTCAAGAGGGGGTGGTTTTTCACGCCCGGGCAGGTAATACATGTTGATGGTAAAATGTCTTTTAATTTTCTTTCCTGCATTTTTATGTGGCTTTTTTCTGTGCGCCCAGATACCGGAGGACGCACTCCGTCTTGGATTTACGCAACCCTCCGGCACAGCCCGTGAGCAGGCCATCGGCGGCGCAATGGGCTCTCTGGGGGGTGATCTTTCCTCCAATTACGTTAATCCTGCCGGACTCGGTTTTTACAAAACGGGTGAACTGTTAATTTCGCCTTCCTTTTCAATGATCGGAACGAAGTCTTCTTATCTCTCTAACAATACAAAAAGTGCTTCTGCGAACCCCTTTATATTAGGCACTTCGGGACTGGTTCTGGCTGGTAAATTAAATGAGAATGGCAATAGCACGGCTTTTAGCCTTGCAGTCACCCGGAGTGCTGATTTTAATGGCCATACATTTTATCAGGGCAACAATAGCTCTACTTCCGGTGCCCAGGCTTATGCAGATGAATTCGGTGCATCGGGCCTCAATATCAACGACGGCCTTTCTTCCCCCAGCCTCAGCTATGGTACGCGGATGGCTATCTATACTTATCTGATTGATACTTCGATGGGCGTTTCAGGACCGGTGATTGCGCAACCCAATAAAATACTGGCAGCAGGTGGAACACTGAGCCAGGCCACAGAAATCAGCACCACGGGCGGTATCACAGAGATTGCCCTTAGCCTGGCTAATTCTTCCCACGAGAAATGGTATCTCGGAGCTTCCCTTGGTATTCCCATTATGAATTATCAACGCACCACACGGTATACCGAATCGGATATCAGTGGAAAACCCAACAATGATTTTGGTTCTTACAGCTATACCGAATCTTATTCCGCCAAAGGAGCCGGCGTTAATTTGAAAGTCGGTGCCATCTACCGACCCAATTTAAAATGGCGTTTCGGATTGGCCGTTCATTCGCCGTCCCTCTATTCCATTACCGATAAACTTTCAGCCAGTATGGTTACCAATACGGAAGGATACCATGGACTGGATTCGATTTACTCGGCCACGCTGGATCAGGCCGCCAATGCGTCCAATACGCTGCAATATGATCTCACTTCTCCCTGGCATTTTATAGCAAGCGGTTCTTATATTTTTCCAGGGGCATTGCAGGCCGGAAAGATGGGTTTCATCACAGCCGATATCGAATATATCACTTATAAAAGTCCGCGTTTTAATCTGCCCGCGGATGTCAACGGCAATTTGCCGGACAATAGTTATTTCGCCCCGCTCAATAGCACCATTCGTGATTATTATAAAAATAATTTAAATTTTAGACTGGGAGGAGAATTCAAAATAGACGAGCTGGCTTTTCGACTGGGAGGATCATATTCGATGAATCCTTATTCTTCACCCGATTTAAAAGTCAGTCGCTCGACTCTTGGCGGAGGAATCGGATATCGTAAGAAGGGTATTTTTATTGACCTGACCTTTGTCCAGTCTTTTCTAAATGAAGTAGACTTCCCCTACCGGCTCGCCAATAAAGATAATTACTATGCGAGTGTGAAACGCAGTACGGGCAATATCATTCTGACTATGGGATTTAAATTTTAATTTCACCTGCCCGGTCTATAATCGTTTTTAAACAATCATTTTCTAACCAGGTCAATTGTTCATTTTTATTTAACCAGGTCATTTGGCGTTTGGCATAATGCCGGGTATTTTGTTTGATCAGCGAAACTGTTTTTTCCAAGTCCGATCTTCCCTGCAAATAATCGAACAACTCTGAATACCCAACCGTCTGTAATGCGTTTAGCTGCTGGAAAGGCAGCAGGGAGGCGGCTTCGGCGAGAAAGCCCTCTTTCATCATTTTATCAACCCGCTCATTAATCCGCGCATATAATGCCGTTCTTGGCAACCGCAACCCAAAAATTAATATTCGAAAAGGCCTCGAGTTTTTTGGCTGATTTCGGAAAGACAAGATAGACCGACCGGTACTTTCAACCACCTCCAATGCGCGCATTAAACGTTGCGGATTTTCTGTTTCCCCGGATTCGATAAATAAAGGATCGGATTGCCGTATTTTTTCCTGCAACCAGCCCCTGCCCTGATCCGCATAATTTTGAATAATTTTTTTTCTGATACTTTCATCAATCACCGGAATTTCATCCAGGCCCTCACTAAAGGCTTTGATATATAGTCCGGTGCCCCCACAAAGAACTACGACATTCTTTTCTGAAAAAATCTCCTGGCACCATTGCATCGCCAGCGTTTCAAAAATCGAGGCGTTCACGTCTTCGTGGATCGAATGCGAATCGATAAAATAATGCTTTACCTGTAGTAATTGCCCGGCATCCGGCTTGGCGACCCCGATATGCAATTCACGAAAACACTGGCGACTGTCGGCCGAAATTATGCTGGTATTAAAATGTCGTGCAAGATTGATGGCCAGGGCTGTTTTACCAGAAGCCGTCGGACCCGTGATAATAATAACTGTTTTGAGTGACATTATTCAAGTGCCTGGTGATCTTCTTCTTCCGGACCCAATTCTTCCTCCGCATCTTCCGATTCCAGATCGCCGGTTTCCTCACCTACTTCACTGAAGCCTTCTGCACTCCGGTTGAGATCATACTTCTCTTCTACTTCAGCGAGTCTGTCTCCGATCAGCCCGCGGGTGCCATATTGAGAAGGCCCGATGCTTTCCGATTTGACTACCACCGGGTATTCCAGCTTGCTGTTTTCTTCTTTGGAAACATTGATGAGCTCAACAAGAAAATACCAGTTCTTTACAAAATCATATAAATAAACAAACTTCTGATTGGGGTCTTTGATTTCAGAGCCAATGGTTGTTTCAGACATGAGCAGCGGTGCCATTTTATATTCTTTTTCATATTTCTCGAGAGAGATTTCCCTTCCGCGCTGCCAATGATCATTGCTGCGAAAGAAAGTAGCGGCGTGCTTATTGTCGAACTCGTAGGCTTTTAATATCACCTGATGTAGTTCCAAAAAATGCTGGTTATGCTTTACCGCGACGTCCCGGTAAACACTGTCGTCTTCTTCAAAATAAACCCTGAATTTTAGAACTGCCATACATTATAAGTTAGGAACATCAAAAATAAATGAAACAATCATATTATCGGTCAGCTTATTTTATCAGTTAAATGCCAGACTATTCCTGCCGGATGGGTTTCAGGTCCATGGTCACTGCTTTTTCGAGCATAAACTGGTGAGCCGCTGCATACGAATTGGGTATTTCTCCTTCCAGAATTGCTTCGCGAATCATATTTTTGAGATCGCCCACTTTTTTACACGGTGATATGCCGAAAATTTCCATAATCATCTCGCCGGTAACCGGTGGTTGCCAGTTGCGGATACGATCTTTTTCTTCAACTGCCGAAAGTCTTTTGCGCACCAACTCAAAATTCTCCAGGTATCGCTTTACCTTATGTTTATTCTTGGAGGTAATATCAGCTTCGCAGAGCATCATCAGATGATCGATGTCTTCTCCTGCATCAAATAATAATCGTCGAATCGCAGAGTCCGTGATATTCTCTTTTGTGAGACTGATGGGCCGCAAATGCAATTCGACCAGCTTGCGTACAAAACGCATTTTTTCGTTCATCGGCAATTTCAGCTGGTCAAATATTTTCGGAACCATCCGGCCTCCCACCACTTCATGACCATGGAAGGTCCAGCCGTGCCCCTGTTCGAATTTTTTAGTCGCTGGTTTTCCGATATCATGCAGTATCGCCGCCCATCGGAGCCAACGATCGCTGGTATGAGCAGATATATTATCCAGCACCTGCAGGGTGTGATAAAAATTGTCTTTGTGGCCGAGCCCGTCGATGTATTCTGCCCCCGCCAGCTCAGTCATTTTAGGAAAAATGATATGCAACAAGCCAGACTGATACAATAAATCAAATCCGATAGAGGGCTTCTCTGCAGAAATAATTTTGTTTAGTTCTTCGGTTATACGTTCCTGAGAGATAATGCGGATGCGATCGGCATCCTGAGAAATGGCACTGAACGTTTTGGGATCAATACTAAAGCCCAATTGAGCAGCAAACCGGATGGCACGCAACATGCGCAGCGGATCATCACTGA
>JAYWCS010000381.1:0-3085 GCA_043780315.1 Bacteroidota bacterium
TGCTCGGCGATGAAGGCAGCGGTTTTTATATTGGAAGAAAAATATTGGGCGATTATATACGGGAATTAATGCCGGAGGCTGTCCGGGTAGAGTTTTTTAAACGATACGGACTCAGTCGTGAAACAATTATGGAGCGCATCTATTCGGCCAAACTACCCAACCGATTCTGTGCCGGGTTTACACGGTTTATCTCCGAAAGCGTGTCTGATACGGCGTACACAACCAATCTCGTCAAAAATTCTTTTATTGATTTTTTTGAACGCCTGGTAACCCGATATGCAAACTATGATCTGTATACTTTTAATTGCACAGGATCGATTGCCTATAATTTTAAAAACATATTATCAGAAACCGCCGCATTATATAACATGAAAGTTGGCGTCATTCTGAAAACACCCATCGAAGGACTCGCAGCTTATCATTCGTTCGCGAATAATCGAGTTGCCGGTCTTTAAATTGAAACGCTGTATGAAAAAAATAAAACTTTCTCTGGCTTGTTGCCTATTCATTTTATGCACAACGAGGGCACAAACGACGGAGGAGAAACAATCAACGGTTTTTGAATCTCTTATTTTTCCCGTGCAACCACAACATACCCATGGTAGCAGCCTCGTAAACCTTCCGAATGGAGATGTACTGGCAGCGTGGTTTCAGGGCAACGGCGAGAGATCTTCAGACGACGTTAAAATTATGGGTGCCCGTTTAAAAAAAAGCGCAACGGTGTGGTCAGACCCTTTTGTAATGGCCGACACCTATGGTTTGCCCGACTGCAACCCGGTGCTTTTCCTAAACAACCACAACAAATTATTTCTTGTCTGGATAGCCGTACAGGCTCATCGCTGGGAGGCTTCCCTGCTGCGCTCGCGCACTTCCGTAAATTATAACAATCCGGGTGCGCCGGTGTGGAACTGGCAGGATAATATCCTGCTTACTCCGACTGATAGTTTTGCGAAGGAGACGGCTTTAAGATTCAAACAGCTGCCCCTGAGTCATAGTGGCGATGGCGGTTACGCACCCAAATATGATGATATGATTATGGAGGCGAGCAAGGATCCGGCAAAAAGAAGTACTGGATGGATGACCCGTATCAAAGCCCTGCGACTTGCCGGTGGAAGAATCTTATTGCCGCTGTATTCTGATGGATATAATATGTCGATCGTCGCCATCTCTGATGATGACGGCGATACCTGGCGCGCCAGTCTCCCGATTGTGGGCAGAGGCAATGTGCAACCGGCGCTGGTTCAAAAAAAGAATGGCCATATCGCAGCTTATATGAGAGACAATGGCGACGCGCCTCCGCGGGTGCAGATGAGTGAATCGGCCGACTTCGGAGAAACCTGGAGCGCAGCACAAAAAACAGATATTCCCAATACAGCCAGCGTGGAATTAATTGTTTTGAAAGACGGGCGCTGGGCGTTTGTCGTCGATGATGAAGAAGATGGCCGGTACCGTCTGTGTCTTTATCTTTCAGATGACGAAGGCCTCAGCTGGAAATGGAAAAATACCCTGGAAAACAATCCGGATAAAAGAGCGCGGTATTCTTATCCCAGTCTGATTCAATCTACCGACGGACTCCTCCATATCAGCTATTCTTATCAAACCGAAAATCCCGGCGAGTCAATCAAATATGTGGTCGTCGATCCCAAGCAACTGACAAATGCCAATACACAGGTTGCACAATGGGTAAACAAAAAAGAATGGGCAGGCGGTTTACGTTTAGACCTGCACTCTTCCGTTAATAAAGACTCTCTACAGGTGAATTACCACAGAAATAAAAAATTGTGGGATGCCGCCTTTGCGTTTTTAAAAAATCAAAATCTGGAGGAAATAAAGCCCGGGAAATATCCGATTCTCGGCGATCAGGTTTTTGCGTCCGTAACAGAATCTCCTACTAACAACAAAGATTCTGTTAAATGGGAGTCTCATAAAAATTACGTTGATCTGCAGTATGTCATTAAAGGCAAAGAAATAATGGGAGTGGCGGATACTTCAAAAGCAACGATTACAAAACCCTATACCGTTGATGCCATCAACTATCAGGCGGAGGGAACTTATTATACCAGCGAGCCCGGTCAGTTCTTTTTATTCTTTCCAAATGATGCTCATCGCTCCACCATTCATGTAGATGGGTATGATGTGGTAAAAAAAATAGTCATTAAAATACAAACCGCAAAAGCAGACTAACGACTCCTAAAAAAACAGATCATTTATGACAACAATCAAACATTCCTCCCGGCGTTCTTTTTTAGGAAAAATGTCCGCCAGCTTAGCCGGCATCAGCCTGGCCGGCGCTGTCGGCAATCAATTGCTGGCCCAAAAAAATCCCGCATCTGATTTGAAATCCGGCGTTGATTTAAAACATCCGCACGCAGCGGTCCCGTTTGTTAGCAATAAAAAATTCGTGCCGGTGATGCTCACCCCATATAAAAAATCAGGAGAGATTGACTTTGAAGGCTTGTCGAAACTGACCGATTTTTATCTGGCCGCCGGGGCGAAAGGACTTTTCGTGAATTGTTTGAGTGGCGAAATGTATAGCTTAAGCGAAAAAGAAAGGCTCGCACTCACCACCCATGTCGTAAAACGGGTCAATAGCGCGGTGACCGTCGTGGCTACCGGCTCTTTTGGAGACACCCTGGAAGATAAATCGGAGTTTTCCAAGAAGATTTACCAGTCCGGCATCAGTGCCGTCATCATGATCTCCAGTCATTTTGCAAAAGCCGATGAATCAGATGATATCCTGATTGATAATTTTGGAAAATTCTTTAAGCTCACCGATAATATTCCGATGGGCACTTACGAATGTCCTTCACCCTACAAAAGAATTATAACCCCCTACGTTTTTAATTATTTACTGGAAACGAACCGCATGATGTATCATAAGGATACCACGATTGATTTGGCCAAAGTAAAAGCCAAGATTGAAATGGTGAAGAATAACAAACTCGAATTTTACGATGCCTGCGTGGCGAACACTATGTATTCTTTACAAGCCGGCGCCAAGGGCATGTCCGCCATCTCTGGCAATTTATACCCTGAAATAATAGCATGGATGTGTGCCAACAGTACCAATCCCGACAAACAGGAA
>JAYWCS010000382.1:0-2662 GCA_043780315.1 Bacteroidota bacterium
CCCCTGTGGAAAGGTAAATTCCCGGATATCGCCTTCAAATATCTTAATACGGTCGGCCCAGTCACTTTGGGAAATGTTTTCGAACGACTGTGCAAAGGCTTCCGCGTCGTACTCGATTCCGACTATGCGGGCAGTAGATTTCTGAGCAACCATCAAAGACAGCAGGCCGGTACCGGATCCAATGTCCAATACCTCCTGAGCCGTTTTTAAACGGATGGACGTCCATGCACCGAGTATGCAGGAGTCTGTACAAACTTTCATCGCACAATGACTCTGCTGGATCGTGAATTGTTTAAATCTGAAAAAGTTGTTCGGCATATTCAAATTTTACCATCCGCCACGGGCGCTCACAGAAACGGAGAGCGGTGAAAAATCAGAATCTTTAAATTTATAGTAGCCCGTGAGGGCAATCATGGCGGCGTTATCAGTGCAGTATTCCATCCGCGGAATAAATGTTTTCCAACCCTGGATTTTCCCCATTTCTTCCAATGATTTTCGTAATCCTTTATTGGCGGCCACCCCCCCCGCAAGGCAGATTTCTTTGATTCCGGTTTCCACGGCGGCCTTTTTTAATTTGTTCAATAAAATCGAAATAATCCTACCCTGTATGGATGCGCAGATGTCGTTCAGGTTCTTTTCTATAAAATCCGGGTCCTTCCCGTTTTCATTTTCAATGAAATAACGTATCGAGGTTTTAAGTCCGCTGAAACTAAAATTTAATCCCGGAATCTGTGGTTCGGGAAATTTAAATCGCGCGGCATTTCCGGAGGCGGCATACCGGTCGATCAGCGGACCGCCGGGGTAGGGAAGTCCCAGGAGTTTAGCGCTCTTGTCAAACGCTTCGCCGGCAGCATCATCCGTGGTTTCGCCGATGACCTGCATGCGGGCAGGGGATTCGCATACGACAATTTGGGTGTGACCGCCGCTCACCGTTAAACATAAAAACGGAAAACGCGGAACAGCTTCCGGATTGTCGTTGCCACCGATCAGATTGGCGATCACATGCGCCTGCATATGATGCACGGCGATCACGGGAATGTTCAAAGAAAGTGCAAGTGATTTTGCAAAGCCGGCACCCACCAGCAGCGATCCGATCAATCCGGGAGACTGTGTAAAGGCAATCGCCCGCACCTCAGACAACGAAACTTCTGCTTTCTCCATCGCCTGATCAACGACCGGCAGTATATTTTGAATATGCGCGCGGCTGGCGAGCTCAGGCACCACGCCCCCGTAGCGGCTGTGAATTTCCTGTGCGGCGATGATGTTCGATAAAATATTTCCATCGCGGCAAACCGATGCGGCGGTTTCATCGCAGGAAGACTCAATTCCTAAAATAATGGTTGACAAATCGATCCGATTGAAGAAACAAAGATATCAGAGAATTGGGAAAGCAAGGCCCGCATTAGTTTCCCGAACGGATGGCCACGACGGGATCCATACGCGCAGCAATCACGGCCGGAATGATGCCGGCGACGATGCCAACAAATAGACAAATACCGACTGCCAGTCCGATGATACCCATGGGAATAAATACCTTAAAACCAACCACCGAAGAAATGATCGCTGCCAGGATAAAGACCGCAATCAGTCCGATCAACCCGCCGATGATACAGAGAAAGGAGGACTCGAGGAGGAATTCGGAAATGATCGTACTTTTTTTAGCACCCAGCGCTTTTTTCAATCCAATTTGCGCCGTCCGTTCGCGGACCGTCACAAACATAATATTCGCCACACCAAACATGCCCACGATCAGCGACAGCGCCGCAATGGCCCATCCGCCGATATTGAGGTTCGTAAAAATAACGTCCAGCGATTTGCTGATCGACTCAATATCATTTAAAGAATAATCATCATCCTGTCCGGGTGCGAGTTTATGTATGGAGCGCATGGCGCCGGTCAGTTCATCTTTTAATGCCGGAATACTGATGTTGTCTTTTCCTTCCACAATGATCTTTGGCTGGGCATCTTCATCCCGGATGATCTGCCGGAGGAATTTATAAGCCATCATAATACAATCGTCATAGGCCCACATTTCCATCATACTCTGTCCTTGTTTCTCGATAACACCGATTACAACCCCCAGTTTTCCACTTTTTAACCGCACGGTTTTACCGATCGCGTATTCTGGTTTTCCGAATATTTTTTCGGCCACATTAAATCCGATCACCAGTGCATTGGATCCCTGATCGAAATCAGTTTGTTGCAGGTAGCGGCCATCGCCAATACTAAAATGTTCAATTTTTGAAAAGTCTTCCGTGATCCCGTAGTAGTTTATTCCGTTGAGAATATCCGTTCCGTATTCTACGACAGACTGGTCCTGGATCATATAGGTCGCATTCTGAATAATCGACACCCGGTCTTTCAACTGTTTCACTTCTTCATATTTCGGCGACGGTCGCTTGTAATAACGCCACCAGGGATAATCATTGTCGTTTGTGTATTGCCATTTATCAACAAAAACCGTATTGGATCCCAAGGTATTCAGATCATTTTGAACAGCCGTTTTCATACTGCTGATCGTTGCCAGTACACTGATAATACAAAATATGCCGAATGTAATTCCAAGCAGCGATAAGAACGTACGCAGTTTATTGGAACGGAATTCCTCCAATGCCATTTTCAGGCTGGTGATGATAATATTGAAGTAGCGGGACAGATGCTT
>JAYWCS010000383.1:0-2233 GCA_043780315.1 Bacteroidota bacterium
GATATAATAAGTTCCTGGAAAAAATCGGGCATTGGTTTCGAAATGAAAGTATCTATTCCACCCAATACCCGCGGATTAATATATGTTCCCTGTATAAAAAATGCGATCGTTTATGAAGGGAAAATACCGGTAGCTGTTAACAGCTATGAAAATGGTTATGCCCTCATACGGGTCGGCTCCGGAGTATATACTTTCAAAACGGCGATGAAACATACTACGACCGGGATGATCCATTAAGAACCACGCTGGGAACCGCCGGTGAGTTTCGTATTGCGGGACAGGCCCTTGGTATTCGTTTTCACTTTTTGATTTTGCTGGTTTGGCTTTACATTGCCGATTCCACCACCACCCGGGCGGCTGTCTTTTTTGTTTTTCTTATTTGGTATCAATGACATATTCTGCTATTTGATATAAAGTTAATTCATTTCTCCAAATCTTTATCCCTTTTGCATTGCTCCATTTAACATTTTGATATGTTTGATTTTGTTTCGGGACTGTCCGGGTTCCGAACAGTGGCTGATTGTGGTAACCTTCTCCTCTGTTGATCTTCAAAGGGATATATTTTAGCACGCCATTGCTCACAGCTGATTGAATTTGCGTAGCATGACAGCAAAAAAAATAATTTATAGAATCTGCAACATTGTTCGAATTGCTGCGTCTTATTTGCAGAACCTATTTAAAAACATATAAAACGTAAGCAATGAAAAAGATTATTTTATCCGTTGCGCTGCTGATGACAGGCTTTAGTATGGTATTCGCTCATTCCATTTCAAAGGATCGCGCGCAGGCTGCTTTCCAGCAAGAGTTTCAACAGGCCTCTGCGGTGAGCTGGAATCAAACCAGTCAATATATGAAAGCCACTTTCACCTTGAACAAACAGATCATGTATGCCTACTATGATTTTGAGGGTAAACTGATCGGCGTCGTGCATTATATGGCCACCAGTGAACTGCCAGGAAGCTTGCAGAATGAAATTAAAAAGAAATATGCCCGTTACTGGGTCACCGAATTGTTTGAAGTACGCAATGATGAGGGCACCCGTTTTTTTGTTCTCTTAAAAAATGCCACTGGCAATCTTGTGCTCAGTGCAGATGGAACCGACACCTGGTATATTTTTAATGTGCCAAACTTTAAATTATCAGATCTGTAATTTTTTATCATGTTGACTTTTAGTTTAGAAAATCCTTCCGTTCCCGGAAGGATTATTTTTTTATGTTAAAAATTCCCATCTTCACGCCAGCCAAAATGTTTCAATGCAAAAAACACTGGTAGTGGCGGGTGGGGGAGCAGCCGGATTTTTCTGCGCAGTAACTGCAGCCAGATACAATCCGGAGTTGAAAGTCATCCTCGTAGAAAAAACGGGTAAACTGCTCTCGAAAGTAAAAGTGAGCGGTGGCGGCCGGTGTAATGTAACCCATAGTTGTTTTTCGATTCCGGAGATGGCGAAGAAATATCCCCGCGGCGGAAATTTTGTAAAAAAAACTTTTCATCAGTTTTTTACCACCGATACCATTCAATGGTTTGAAGAACGAGGCGTTTCATTGAAAACAGAAGACGACGGCCGAATGTTTCCTGTAAGCAATTCTTCGCAGACAATCATCGATTGTCTCGTGCAGGAAGCAACTACCCATCAGGTAGAAATACGCCTCCATCATGAAATAAAAACGATCGATTTTTCTGGTAAGGATTCACCCGCTGTCATTCATTTTGGGAACGATCTCCAGCTGCGCGCAGATTATATCTGTCTGGCTTCGGGCGGATATCCGAAAACCTCCCAGTTCGATTGGATTTTACAAACCGGTCATACCCTCGAACCCCCGGTTCCATCTTTATTTACTTTTAACATGCCCGGAAATTCCATCACCAGCCTGATGGGTATTTCAGTGCCGGAGGCCACAGTAAAAATAAACGGCTCTCCGCTCAAAGAGCAAGGTCCTTTACTGATTACGCATTGGGGATTGAGCGGACCGGCGATTTTAAAATTATCGGCCTGGGGCGCACGCATGCTAAAAGAAAAGGAATATCGTTTTGAAGTAAAAGTGAACTGGATGGGTAGTCGCACTGATCAATCAATTAGAGAAGAGATTCAATATCTCCGGGAATTGTCGGGAGCAAAAAAAATCAAACAAAAAAATCCCTGGGGGTTGCCGCAGCGATTGTGGGATTATCTGCTGGAAGAAGCGGGCATTAAAGATATTCACTGGGCCGATCTGCCATCCGCTGCACAAAATAA
>JAYWCS010000384.1:0-11330 GCA_043780315.1 Bacteroidota bacterium
ACCGGTTGGCGCATTATGAAAGTACCGGTCCGGAAATCTGGAATCAGACCGATGGAAAGATTACGCATCTGGTATGTACTGCCGGCACCGGTGGTACGATAACGGGCACAGCAAAGTATCTGAAAGAAAAAAACCCGGATATTCAAATCTGGGCGATCGATGTATTCGGTTCGCTGCTGACGAAATATTATAATACCGGAGAGACCGACATGAATGAGGTGCATCCTTATTTCTCAGAGGGATTCGGGGAAGATTTTGTTCCCGGAAATTACGATATGAATATAATTGACCATTTCGAGCAGGTAACCGACAAGGC
Source organism: Bacteroidota bacterium (assembly GCA_043780315.1). Classification (GTDB taxonomy): domain Bacteria; phylum Bacteroidota; class Bacteroidia; order Chitinophagales; family Chitinophagaceae; genus Puia. The sequence goes on from JAYWCS010000384.1 coordinate 317, forward strand.
CGGGGCGATCATGGCCCGGCGACTGGCACGGGAAGAAGGTTTATTCTGCGGATACAGTGCCGGGAGTTGTTTGCAAGGACTGATGCAGTTAAAAGGCAAATTAAAAAAAGACGATTTGGTCGTTTGTATTTTCCACGACCATGGGAGCCGGTATGTTGGAAAAATTTACAACGACCAGTGGATGATGGAGCGGGGTTTTCTGGATGTAAAGACTTTCCGCGATATCGTGAACGGACGGGCTTCCTACCCGTTGGTTACGCTGCGTCCGGAGCAAACTGTTGGCGAGGCGATGGACCGTATGAAAGAATTACACATTGAAAATATTCCGGTTATCCATGGCAGCCAGCTGGCGGGCGCCGTAAGTGAAAGCGGTTTGTTTAATATTATGCTTAACAGCGGGGCGGACATCCGTCATAAAAAGATACAGGATGTGATGGAAACATCTTACCCGGTGGTCGCTTTCGATACGACGGTGGAAAGAATCAGTTCCCTGATTAGTCGCGAAAACGGGGCTGTATTGGCTAAAGATGATAGTGGTAACTACCATATCGTAACCAAATATGATGTTCTCCAGTCGTTTCATAAGGCATGAAACTGACTTCTTTTGCGCGTCATATATTTTATAAATTAAATATATGAGTTCGAACCCGCGGTATTCTAAAAGGTAGCAACGCAGTTAAGGCTGCCCGGCTCGTAAAAATACGATTCTCATTCTCCGTTAAACTACCCAACCTGGGGTAAAAGATGAACTGTTAAAATCAGGCAAAAAGTCCCTTGTTGTTAATATGTGTATAAGTTAATTTTGATCTCGAAGTTGATTGATACATACTCAATCATAACAATATCCGAAAAAACCGTATTTAAGTTCTTATCCAATATCCAATAGAATTTCCGAGAGAAATCCGATATCAGTCAACTTCATTTTTTTTATTTTTTTTACGAACGATATATACCGACCTGATCCAATCCTGTTGAAACCGTCCAAATCCAAATTGAAAAGCTAATCCAATCCGACCGAAAGAACCGATCCAATCCGACCGAAAGAACCGATCTAATCCGACCGAAAGAACCGATCCAATCCGACCAAACGAACCGATCCAATCCGACCAATGAACCAATCCAAATCCGATTGAAACCTGTTCACGATCCGAGAAACGAAACGTATTCCTAAAATCCAATCCGAAAAAAATCCCGGGATCCGGCATCCGTGGGAAACCCGTAAACAGTTCCAATACCCGTGTTAAGAACCAACTGTTTATCCAGTGCCCTCCTGCTAATTTGATTCAAAAATTTAGCAGGAGGTAACCCATCGGGAAATCCGATCCGAATACCAACCGGAACACATAAAAGCTGATCTTTATATAAAGATCACCACATGCATTTTTCGTTTAACGAAAATCTGCCGGATAATAATCAGACAAATAAACCCTCCCGCAAAAAACCGATTTTCCCAATCAATGATTCCCTGCGTGGTTATCTGCAGCAGCATGGACGAGAAGTGCCCCTCCCTGTTTCTTACAATGACCTTTTGCATGTAGCCTATGCCGTACCCCTCAAAGACAAGAACGGCAGCGACAGTTTATGGGAAACGGTTTCCTACGACATGCATCACTGGCAATTTATCCGGGCCGGACTGGTAAAAATGTATGCAATATTAAAGACAGAAGGGGATCTCAGCTTTAGTAAACACCTGGATGTGGCCCGCGTGGATTTCTGCAGTTTTGCCAATTCGAGTCCATTTCGTATCCGCATTGTAAACAAGTTCAACGACAACTACGATCATTACTATATCAAGCACGCAGATGCTTCCAGGGTATACGGACTCGAACTGGAACACCTGCTTTCCCCCAACCGGATTAGTTTTTTTACTTATCGGCAGACCCTGATTGAAGATCATATTCCGGGTATTCCGGGAGATATTTTTATAAAGAATTATCTGGACGAGCCGATCACCAACCGCATCCGTTTCGCAAAAGAATTTGTAAAATTCAATGAGCGCTGTTTTGTCAGATTGCTGGGGGACATGCGTTCGTACAATTTCGTAGTCGACATAACGCCTGATATCGAAGATTTCCAGTATCGTATCCGCGCGATCGATTTTGATCAACAGTGTTACGAGGGAAGAAAGAATCTTTACCTGCCGCAGTTTTTTAAAGAAAACAAGGCGCTCGTGGATCTTTGCGCCAAACATTTAAACCAGGATTCGATCACCCAATATCAAACAGAAGAACGAACCATGATGGCTTTTCGCGTAGCTTCCGCCCGCTTCCGTTTGATGCATTTGTTAAATATTATGGCTAAAGACAATATTTCAACACCGGAAAAGCTGAAACAACTCCGGGAATCACTGGCTTCCGACTTTCAGGCACCCATCTTCCTGAAATGTCGTTCGATGGGTCAGCTTGTAAAAAGGCAGCTCAAACAAACCCTTCAAAAAAACCTCGCGCTGATACAAAAGAACCTTGGAAAATTCCAAGACTAAAAATTTTCAACATTTTGCACCCTCCGCAGTTGAAATTTTAGATGATTTTCAACGATTTCGGAGCGTCCGGTGCAGTACAGATTCCTTATCTTTGCGCCTTAAAATACACGAAAAAAAAATTCATGGCAAAATACACATCCGGCGTTTTATTTGGAGATGAACTGAAAGCACTTTACGAAGATGCCAAAAACAATTCATTTGCCATACCAGCTGTGAATACGACCGGTACGGATACGATCAATGCGGCTCTGGAAGCTGCGGCCAACGTAAACTCTCCAATCATTATTCAATTCTCCAACGGGGGTGCACAATTCATCGCCGGAAAAGGAATGCCAAATGATAAATTACAGGCCAACATATATGGTGGTGTTTCGGGTGCCTTGCATGTACATACCGTTGCAAAATATTACGGCATCCCCGTGATTTTACATACCGACCATGCGGCAAAAAAGTGGCTGCCCTGGATTAGTGGTTTGCTGGATGCAGGTGAAACGTATTTTAAGGAAAAAAAACAACCTCTTTTTAGTTCTCATATGCTCGACCTGTCGGAGGAACCTTTGGAAGAAAATATTCATACTTCGGTAGAATTCTTCAAAAGAATGCAGCCGCTCGGAATGGCCATTGAAATCGAACTAGGCGTAACCGGTGGTGAAGAAGATGGCGTAGACAACAGCGGTGTGGAGAACGATAAATTATATACTCAGCCCCAGCATGTGGCATATGCCTACTCGGAACTCAGCAAAGTCGGCAGTTTGTTTAGCGTGGCGGCAGCGTTTGGCAATGTACACGGGGTATACAGTCCGGGCAATGTGGAATTACGTCCGGTGATTCTGAAAAACAGTCAGGATTATATTGAAAAAGAATTAAAAACAAAGCCGAAACCGGTCTACTTTGTATTCCATGGCGGAAGCGGATCTCCGCAGCATCAGATCCGGGAAGCGATTGGTTATGGAGCCATCAAAATGAATCTGGATACGGATCTGCAATGGGCATTCTGGGAAGGCGTTCAGAAATATTATAAGAAAAATGAAGCCTATTTGCAGGCGCAGTTGGGCAATCCGGAAGGGGCTGAAAAACCAAATAAAAAATATTACGATCCACGTGTCTGGCTTCGCAAAGGCGAGGAAACCTTTATCAGCCGGTTACAAACCGCCTTCGAAGACCTGAATTGCATTAACCGGAACGCTTAACATCAACCGTCCACCCGCTCCAACAACCAACCATCAAAGCCTTTAATACGGAGCTGTAAGCTTTGAGCTTATTTATCTATTTTCAACGGATGAAAATACCCGCTTTCCTGCTGATCGGTTTGGCCTTTGCCAGCACGGGCTATACACAACAAATTCCTGCCAATCCAACACCGAAAAAAGCTGCCAGCCCTGTTGCAACCGCTGCGCAGCCCGCTGTTGTAAAAAGCAATCCGAAGCCATATAAGGAAATCATTACGGACAAAGCCGTTACCCGAAAAGGTCTTTTCACTGTTCATACGGTTGACGAAAAATGGTATTTTGAAATTCCCGATTCGCTGTTGAATCGCGAAATTCTGGCCATCACGCGATTTGATAAATCTCCTGCCGGAAGCCGTTCATACGGTGGTGAAAAAGTGAATGAACAAACCATCCGATTTGAAAAAGGACCTTCTGATGTTATTTTTTTACGCGTGATGACGATCATCAATGTCGCTTCAGATTCTTCCCAGCCGATTGCCCAGGCGGTTCGAAATTCAAATGTAGATCCTATCGCTGCGGCTTTTGACATTAAGGCTTATGGCAGAGATTCGAACAGTGTGGTAATTGATGTTACTGATTTTTTCAAGCTGGATAATCAGCCCGTAAGCCTGAGTCCGGATATCAAAAAAAGGTATAACTTAAGTGGCATAGCGGCAGACCGTTCTTTTATTTCCTATATCCATAGTTTTACGTTGAATACAGAAGTGCGCACTGTAAAGACTTTCAGCTCGTCCGGCGCATCCGGTATGGGTTTTGGTCCCAGTTCTTCTGTTAGCTTGCCGGCTGCTGATGTTGCCGGTGCTGTGACGATGGAGCTGAATAATTCCTTTATTCTATTGCCCTCTATCCCGATGCGTAAAAGATTCTTCGATCCGCGGGTGGGATATTTTGCAAGTGAATATGCCGTGTATGACGATACGCAGCAGAAAGTGAAGACGAGTACTTTTATTCATCACTGGCGACTGGAGCCAAAGGCGGAAGACATGGACCGATGGAAAAAAGGAGAACTGGTGGAACCTAAAAAACCGATTATTTTTTATGTTGATCCGGCGACACCTAAACAATGGCGACCCTTTCTGATTGCCGGGATCAACGATTGGCAGGCGGCTTTCGAACAAGCTGGTTTCAAAAATGCGATCATGGGAAAAGAATGGCCCGAAAATGATAGTACCATGAGTCTGGAAGATGCACGTTATTCAGTTGTCCGTTATTTCGCCTCCGATATCGAAAATGCGTACGGTCCCAATGAAGCCGATCCCAGAACGGGTGAAATTCTGGAAAGTCATATTGGCTGGTACCATAATGTGATGAAGCTGCTACACGATTGGTATTTTATTCAGACAGGCGCCGTGGATCCCCGGGCAAGAACCATGAAATTTGATGATAGCCTGATGGGAACCCTGATCCGGTTTGTTTCATCCCATGAAATTGGTCATACCCTCGGCCTTCGTCATAATATGGGCAGCAGCAGTCAGACGCCGGTGGAAAAACTGCGCGACAAAGCGTGGGTGGAAGCGAACGGCCATACCGCTTCCATCATGGATTACGCCCGGTTTAATTATGTGGCCCAGCCAGAAGATCATATCGGTCCGAAAGGTCTTTATCCCCGCATTGGTGCATATGATAAATGGGCCATTCAATGGGGTTATAAAATGATTGCCGATACCAAAACTTCAGAGGAAGATAAGAAAGTACTGAACACCTGGATCATCGATAGTTTAAAATCGAATCCGAGATTATGGTTCGGCGGTGAAGCGCAGAATTTTGATCCGCGGGCGCAAACAGAAGACCTTGGCGATAATAGTGTAAAAGCAAGTGAATACGGCATCCTGAATCTGAAAAAAATTATTCTGCAATTGCCGGCCTGGACAAAAGAAGAAGCAGATACGTACGATAACCTCGACGATATGTATAGCCAGCTTACCGGTCAGTTTAGCCGGTATATGAATCATGTTTCCAAAAACGTCGGGGGAATTTATGAAACATTTAAAAGTGTTGAACAACCTGGAAATGTATATGGCCCTACTCCTAAGGCAATCCAGGTGCAGGCCGTCGCCTTTCTCCATAAACAATTATTTGAAACTCCCTACTGGCTGCTGAATAAAGAGATCCTGAATAAAATAAGCAGTCCCTCGTCCACCGAAATCATTGCAAACACCCAATCCGCGGTGTTAAGTTCTTTACTGACCTCATCGCGTTTATTCAGAATGGAAATACTGTCTGACCGCTTTGGTAAAACAGTTGTATACGGACCGGATGACCTGGTTACCGATCTGGAAAAAGGATTATGGAAAGAACTCGGCAGTTCGCTGCCTATTGATCCCTACAGAAGAAATTTGCAAAAACAATATGTGGATGTGCTGATCAACCTGATGAACCCCAGTCAGCCGGCTATTCCCGCGGGTTTGCCGCGGGTTTTGCTGATCTACTTCGGAGCAGATATTAAAAACACCGATATCCCTTCCATTGCCCGGGCCCATCTAACGGCCTTACGTAACCGCATCCTTTTAACCGCAAATATTTCGACCGATAAAATAAGTAAATATCATTTACTGGATGTGGCAGAGCGAATTAAGCTGGCAATGAATCCTAAATAACCTTTCTTATTTCTGCATGACCGGACGCGGACCAATCGGCTTGTGGTAAACAACGGTTTCATACATGCAACCGCCCATCAGACCAATCACAATCAGTACGAAAAATATTAACCATATTTTTTCGGTCCTGGATAGTTTTTGCATGGTTTGGTTTCAAATTTATTTTAAGTACCGTTTGTTGCTAAGCTACATAAATTTTACTGCGGGTTCAAGGGCCGCGGGTAACCTATTTTTTTAATACATCCAGAATCGGAACGCCGATACAACCACTCGGCATTTGAATATGCAAAAGCATTGATAATGTTGGTGTTATATCTGTCATATGAACCACAGCCACTGTTGATCCGGGGTGAATGTTCCAACCCATAAAAATCAACGGAATATGGGTGTCATACGGATTCCATACACCATGTGTGGTACCTGTACGGGATTCACTTTCAAGCCAACCACTTTCAAAGATGATCTGTATCTGTCCGCTGCGTTTATAATTGTACCCGTTGGTGACCATCGTTTTGATCGGCTCCGGCAAGGAGGATGCGGATATCTTTTCCAAATCAATTGCATATTGCACGCCGGGTTGCTTTTTCAAATACCCGATCGCAAGGTTTTTTACTGCATCCAGATCCACATGGGCCGAATCAATTTTTTTCAGGTTGAAATGAATCTGATAATTTTCCCCCGCTCGAACGGCATTGACGATGCCATATTTCTCCTTAACGATGAAATCCAGGCTATCTACGATCGACTTGCCTACAAAAAAATCTGCAGGCAAAGAATGCTCCTGTAAAAATCCAACGGCGTTGGCGGCTCCATGATCGGCTGTTAGAAAAACAACATACTGTCCCTTCCCCACTTTCTTATCCAACATCGAAAAGAAGGCAGACAGATCCAGATCCAGCCGCAGGTAGGTATCTTCTACCTCAATCGAATTTGGACCAAACGCATGACCGACATAATCGGTTGAGGCACAATTGATGGTTAGAAAATCAGTTGCCGAACGTTGACCCAGCTGGTAGGTTTCCATTACCGTCTTGGCAAAATCCAGGGTGAGTGAATTGCCGAAAGGGGTTGTACGGAATGAACCACGCCGGCTAGCGTATGCCGCTTTTATATTATGGGGGAAAACCGATTGCGTTTCCAACGGCAGTTTACCTTCGTAGGATTTATTATCGGAGTCGCTTTGTAAATAGGTATTGATGGGATACAGTGTATTCCAATCTGAATGCAGATACTGTTCAATATTTTTTTCTTTATTAAAATTTTCTATCGCGTCGGGCAACTGTTTCATGTAATAGGTACTGCTGATAAAATTGCCACTCCCATCATCCAACCAGAAAGCCGCATTGGCAGCATGACCTGCCGGCAAAATGGCGGCGCGGTCTTTTAAGGACACACCCACCACGCGGGATTGAAAATTGCTGGCTATGCGCAGTTCATCGGTAATGGTCGTGACGAGCAGATTGCGGGGAGACATTCTTCCGGCCGTTTTCGAATCCACGCCAACGGCCTGCACGGTGCTATCGTCTGTGCAATAAACAGAAGCCCCGGTCAGCTGCTCGATCCATTCATTGGCAGAAATCCCATCAATGGAAGGCACGGAGCCGGTAAAAATGCAGGCATGCCCGACCGCTGTCTGTGACGGCAGGTAATTGATCGACGTGTTTTCGCAGGAAAATCCCTGAGTCAGCAACCGTTTAAATCCCCCTTCGATATAGCGATTATAGTAACGGTATAAATAGTCCCATCGCATCTGATCCACAACAATACCAACTACCAGTTTCGGTCTCTGCAAAACTGTGACAGCCGGCTGTGCCAGCGCAAAAAAGAAAACAAATAATAAGAAAAAAACGGACAAGAAGAGTCTTCGGATCATCAACCAACATTTGAACAAAGGTATCCGCAAATGCGGTTTGCGGGCTTGTTCAAATACATTATTTTTGCATGAAATTTTAACTCAATTCATTCTGATATATGGCAGATATTTTTGAAAAACTTACCCGTCATCAGGGACCAATCGGTCAGCACCGGGAAAGGGCACATGGTTATTTTGCATTTCCAAAACTGGAGGGTGAAATTGGCAGCCGTATGAAATTCCGCGGCAAAGAAATGATTGTGTGGAGTCTGAATAATTATCTGGGACTGGCCAATCACCCGGAAGTTAGAAAAGCGGATGCTGATGGTGCCAAAGATTTTGGCCTGGCCTCCCCGATGGGTGCCCGGATGATGAGTGGCAACAGCAATCAGCACGAGCAATTGGAAAAAGAACTCGCGGAGTTTGTGGGAAAAGAGGAAACGGCGCTCCTGAATTATGGCTATCAGGGTATGGTGAGTATTATTGATGTGCTGTGTGGAAGACATGATATCATTGTCTATGACGCAGAATGCCACGCCTGTATTATAGACGGACTGAGACTTCATACTGGTCACCGTTATGTATACAAGCATAATGACATGGCGGATTTTGAAAAACAAATTCAGCGTGCCAATGCGTTAATTGAAAAACAACAGGCTGGTGGTATCTTGGTAATCACCGAAGGGGTGTTCGGAATGGCTGGCGATCAGGGGAAAATTAGAGAAATCGCGGCCCTGAAATCGAAATACGGATTTCGTATTTTGTTAGATGACGCCCATGGTTTCGGGACGCTGGGTAAAAGCGGCGCGGGTGCCGGAGAAGAGCAGGGCGTACAAAATGATATTGATTTGTACTTTTCTACTTTTGCCAAATCGATGGCATCGATCGGCGCCTTTGTAGCCGGCGACAAGCAAATTATTGATTACATCCGGTACAATATCCGCAGTCAGATATATGCAAAAAGTTTACCGATGCCCCTGGTGTTGGGTAATTTGAAAAGACTGGAGTTACTGCGAAATAACCCTTCCCTCAAAGAAAAACTTTGGAGTAATGCCCTGAAACTTCAAAACGGTTTGAGAAAAAAAGGGTTTGATATCGGGAAAACAGATTCTGTCGTGACCCCGTTGTACATGAAGGGCGATATCCCGGAAGCGACCAACATGGTGATGGATTTGCGGGAAAATTATGGAATTTTCTGTTCGATTATTGTCTATCCGGTGATACCCAAAGGCCATATTATTTATCGCCTGATCCCGACCGCTATACACACCGATGAGGATATTGAAGCCACCCTGAATGCCTTCGAGGCAACTAAAAAAAAGCTGGACGTGGGCGATTATAAGGTAGAAGCAATTCCTGATATGGCTGACGCTTAATGATTTATGGATTTATTAAAGATGCTTTCACATAAAATAGGGCTTTTTTCGTTAGTAGTTTGATCCTACCCACTAGATTCCTAAACCTCTATGCTGCTTAGAAAAACCTTATTGCCTATTTTGGTAATGGCTTTTTCCCATTGTTATGGGATCGAAGGGAAACCTGTCAGGGATTCCAGCACAGTGATTATTACGCTACAAAATGCGCAGGATAAACAATCAAAAATAGATTCCGTATTCATCATCTTCGACCGTTATGATCTGCGGGGCGCCGGTGTAATTAAAAAAGTATTCTATCCGGATGCTGATAATCAGATCCAGGTAGGATTGCCCAAGGGTAAGTATTATGTAAATATTTATTGCCTGGGGATGTACAATAAAGAGGGATTTGACCGGGTGGTGACCGCCAAAGCAAACAAAAAACATAAAATTTTTCTCCGCCTGCAGGCTTCTGCCCTTTTTACCCAGGGACTGGCGGATATCCCGCCGGAGCATTTTGACCCTGCCCATCTGGCTATTATGGAACACGCTTCGGGCCGGTAGGTAACCACAAAAAAAGACCTCCTTGTTGAAGGGAGACCGCACTAATCAAATACCGTCAACCATTAAACCTTATCCTATGAAAAGCCAAATATAAAAGTTTAGCATAAGAAACCATGTTTAACCACTGAGCAATTTATTAATTCGGTGGTTAAATTGATTCATATCAACTTTAGTTCGCCTAATTTGTAAAATGATCATGAGCAGTAGAAAAATAGTAGTAGCCATTACCGGCGCAAGTGGATCCATTTACGCCAATATCCTGATTCAAAAATTATTGACTATCAAGGCCCAATGGTCGGATGTCTCCATTGTCATGACCAGAAATGCCAGAACCGTATGGCAAACGGAATTGGGCAACGACGAGTTTAAAAAAATGGCACTCCCGATTTACGAAGCGGACGACTTCAATGCGCCTTTTGCCTCTGGCTCGGCGCGATATGATACCATGATCATCATCCCCTGCTCGATGGGAACTTTAGGCCGAATCGCCACGTGTATTTCCACCGATCTTATTACCCGGTCTGCCGACGTGATTCTGAAAGAAAGAAGAAAATTGATTTGTGTTGTTCGGGACACTCCCTATAACCTTATCCATATCCGAAATATGGAGACTGTTACGCTGGCAGGTGGAATCATATGCCCGGCTACCCCTTCTTTTTACAGCAATCCAAAAACCATTGAAGAAGTGGCTGCTACTGTTGTCGATCGTGTAATCGATCTCGCCGGATTTGATTTGAAAAGTTACCGCTGGGGAAATTAACGACCACCAATTATTGAAGATTTACTTCTTCCACACCCGGATGCGTGGCTTTATCAAAAGTAAAAATCGCATCAGGAATATCTGTTTTACCATTCATGCTGGTCACCATGTAGATATACCGATTGCCACTTTTGTCGAGCACTTTGCCCGAAGAAAGTAAATGGGTCTTCTTGTC
>JAYWCS010000385.1:0-2773 GCA_043780315.1 Bacteroidota bacterium
AAATGAAAGCGACTGGAATTAAAATTCCTTGTCGCTGCGGGCCCGAGCCACATTTTATAATCGACCCCTGCCGGCGGGGCCGTGTCGGGCACGATGGGATCGGGTTTCATCCAATCCTGATAACACCATACTTTCACGGTCCGGATATTTCCAAGCTGACCGGTACCAATAAAATCGAGCGCATCCTGAAAATGTTTCTGACTGCGTTGCCACTGGCCGCCTTGCACTACCCGGTTATATTTTTTTTGGGCTGCTACCATCGCACGACATTCACCAATGGAATTTCCGACGGGCTTTTCAACATACACATCTTTGCCGGCCGCGCAGGCTTCTATCATAATCAATGCATGCCAATGATCGGGTGTTCCGATGATGACAACGTCTACGTCTTTATTATCCAGCACCTGGCGATAATCGCCGGTCGTTTTTATTTTTGAAACATCCACTTTCAGTTGCGCGAGTTCCGCCAACCGCCGGTCCAAAACATTCTTGTCAACATCGCATAACATCGCAATCTGCACCCCGGGTTGTTTCAGCGAGGAAAGCAAATCTGCCCAACCCATTCCGTTGATACCGATCGCCCCAATATTAATTCGATCGCTTGCCGCGATTTTTTTACCGACAGAACCGAATGCCTGCTCATGAAAACTGGTTGCCAATAGCGAAGTGCCGGCAAACAATCCGGCATGCCGGATAAAAGAACGCCTTGTATTCATATAACTTGTTTATTTAATTGTGAACAAGGTGGTTGGAGCGACTGTAAGCACCATACCATCCGGCGCCAATTAGCGGCGCCTTGTCATTGAGAATTACTTTCACCGGTACTTTTTTCACCAGTTCCTGCATCCGGTCGCAGTCCATCAGGTTATCATAAAAATACGGATCCCGTAAGAGGGGAAGAATTTTAGGTGGAATTCCACCTGCAATAAGAAGACCGCCAGTAGATTTCAATTTCAGAATCAGATTACAACATTCACGGGCGAGATTGCGAACGAAAATACGCATAGCTTCTACACATACGGGATCACTCCCGGCAATTGCTGCTTCACTAATGACGGCAGACGGATCTTCGGTTTTAAATTTTTCGGTGATGGCCGTACTGGCCGCAGATTTTTTTATCTCACATAGAAATTGGTAAATATCATGCACAGCCGGGCCGGCGACGATACTTTCCCAGCTCACGACCTTGTATTTCTTCAACATATAATTGTGCAGTTCCAGATCAGCTGCATTTCGGCACGAATAATCACAATGACCGCCTTCGGTTGCAAAGGGATGATACGCTTTTCCATCCCAGAATAACCCCGCTTCTCCCAGTCCGGTGCCTGGAGAAAGAATCGCCATGTTGCCGCCAGCATCCGGATCTCCCGGGTGCAGGAAAGAAAAATCGCTTTCATCCATGCCAGCCATGCCATAGGCCGTTGCCTCGAGATCATTCAACAGAAACACGTCGGATATGCCGGTAGCGGCCTCAATTTCTTTCGCATCCACCTGCCAGGGCAGATTGGTGACCACCACGCGGCCTTCAAAAACGGGTCCGGCGGTCCCGAGACAAATTCTTTCCGGATAAACCCCTGGATTCTCTTTCAGAAATTCTTTGAGTATATCATTAATGGAAGAATAACTTTTTGAATGATAGGTAGATGTTTTTACAAGCCGCACAGTATCTGCACTGGCTTCGAAAATGGCGAGATTTACTTTCGTGCCACCGACATCGCCGCCCAGGATAATAGCTTTTTGTTCGCCAAAAGAACGCTTATCCGGAAAATAAAGTGACATTTTTGAATCGTTCGGCATGCAGCGGTGTTGAGGCGCCAATTTAAAGTATTGAACCGAAAAAACCTGATACCCGGGCGGGCTTTCGGAAAATTGCGATGGCAGAAACGTATTTTTACAATGTCTTCAGGGAGATTTGCGTAGACAAAAGGGCAAAAAAGAAGCCAGTGTAGAAACACCGGCTTGAGAAAACTTCAGTTATGATAATCACTGTTCCCTTAACGAATCTTCATGGAGATTATTATTAAAAAATGAGGAAATAGTGATTATTTCGCCGTTTTAAAACAGGTTAACTAACGATGAATACCATAGAAAATATTGATTTTCATTTGATACAATGCATGCGCTGGTATGGCCCGCAGGATCCGGTTTCTTTATCCGATATCCGGCAGGCAGGATGTACTGGCATTGTGACGGCCCTGCATCATGTACCGAATGGACTAATTTGGACCGCAGACGAAATTCAAAAAAGAAAAAGCGATATTGAAGAATCCGGAATGCAGTGGGAGGTAGTAGAAAGTCTGCCCGTGCACGAATTCATCAAAACACAAACGGGTAATTATACCGCGCTGATAGAAAATTATAAAACGAGTATTCGCAATCTCGCAGCCAGTGGAATAAAAATCATCACGTACAACTTCATGCCGGTTCTCGACTGGACGCGTACCGATCTGGCTTTCCGGCAGGCGGACGGATCACTTGCTCTTCGATTTGAAAAAGCCGCTTTTATAGCCTTTGATGTATTTATGTTGAAACGGCCCGGATCAGAAAATGAATATCCTGCAGAAGCATTGGCGCATGCTAAAAACCGTTTTGAAAAAATGACGGCGGATGAAAAAATCCAGTTGCAAAAAAATATCATCGCCGGACTTCCAGGCAGCGAAGAGCATTTTACACTCGACCAGTTTCAAAAAGCACTGGATGTATATAAATACATTCAGGCAGCGGACCTGCGCAAAAACTTAATTCAGTTTTTACAGGAAGTTGTGCCCGTTGC
>JAYWCS010000386.1:0-4794 GCA_043780315.1 Bacteroidota bacterium
CGCTATTACTGATGGCGAGATCGATACCCCAGTTACTCATACTTCCCACATTCTGAAGGGCCGGATTATTCGCAGCAACTGCTCCCAGAATCGCTTGTCCACCTGGATTAAACAATAGTTTTGAGGTGTTTCTGGTGTAATAGTCAAACACAACGGTAGTAGAATTATTAAGAATCGTCGCGTCAAAACCATAGTTCGCTGTGGTACTCACTTCCCATTGTCCTTTTGGATTACCGACAAAATTCAGGAAGAAGCCTTCTACCGGCGTGCTCTGTGTACCATTGATATCATACCATGAGCTTTGTCTGTTACTGGCAAAAGTTGTAAATGCGTTTAATGGACCTGCCGCCGCGTCATTTCCGAGTTGACCCCAGCTTCCGCGAAGTTTTAAATCATTCAACCAGGTTGCACCCTTCATGAAGTTTTCTTCTGAAATTCTCCAACCCGCAGAAAATGCCGGAAAGTTTGCGTACTGATTCGGTGATCGGAATTTGGAAGAACCATCTCTTCTAACCAGGGCGGTCAGATAATATTTATTATCGTAGGCATATTCTGCTTTCGCAAACAAGGAAGCAAGCGTTGAGATCTGAAACGTCTGGCTTCCACTTAAATTTTGTACTGCCCCATTTCCCAAATTAATATAGGGGGTATAATTATACTCGTAAAAAGTGGTGGCCGCTCCGATCGACTGCCGACCCGTATTTTTTTGAGCCTCTGAACCAACCAGTACATTCAATGAGTGTTTACCAAAAGTATTTTTATATGTTAACGTATTGGTGAAAATCCAATAATTATTAGTGATATTGTTTTCAGTGTAGGTTGTGTTCGCCGTATTTTCATTGTTTTCATACTGGATAAACGGGTAGGTGTAAACATTCTGCATATTCGTAGTACCGCCAAAACTGGATCTGAACGTAAAATGTTTTAAAATATCTACTTCGCCATACACATTACCAAATAAATTCAAATTGTTATTCCGGTTGTTCTGTTGACGGTACAACTGGGCTAACGGATTTTTTGAATTACCATATGTACCCACGCCTGGACCGCCTTTATTACCTGCAAAATCTCCTGGCTTGATAGTATAAACCGGAACAATCGATGTCAAACGAAAAGTCTGACTGATCACACTGCCTTCGGTATTATCATCATTGTCCGTTCCATTACCCGGTGTATTCTGTGTTGCATAGAATGCCTGCAGATTTTCACCGATACGAACATCCTTGTATACGTTAAATGAACTATTCATACGAATAGAATACCTCTTGTAAAACTGGTATTTCGTAATCGCCTGCTGATCGTAGTAATTTAAACTAAATAAAAAATGACTGGTTTCGGTAGCTCCGCTCATCGTCAGGTTCTGATTGGTAATCGGTGCATTACGCGTAATCGCCTTATACCAGTCGGTACCCGATTTGGATGAAGGAACAATGATATAAGGATTGTAACCCCCATCACCGAGCCTGCTGTAATCCAGCGAATACAAACTCGGATTCACGCCAGGATTTGAACTGGTGATAGGTGTTCCGTCTGCAGCATATTCGGAATAGTAAATATAATCGGGCAGAACGGGTGTCGCGCCATTGCCGTAAACGGAGCCACTCGTTGCTACTCCACTATTTTTGCGCTGCAGAAAATATAATTCAGCTGCCTGTTGTGAATTCAATAAATCTACTCCCTTACCCGGAGCCTGCGTGCCATAATAACCTTCATATGATACGTTGACGCCTCTTTTCTTTCCCTGCTTGGTTGTAATGACAATGACACCACTCGATGCACGCACTCCATAAATAGAAGCAGATGCCGCATCCTTCAAAACCAGCATGGTTTCAATATCATTGGGCGTTAAGCCAGAAACATTTGTCGTTTGTACCCCGTCGATAATATAAAGCGGATCATTATTGGTGAACGAACCCAATCCCCGGATTCGCACAGAGGCAGGCGTTCCCGGCACTCCACTTTCAATAATAGTAACACCGGATGCCTTTCCCTGTAACTGGCTACCAGCATCAAAACTGGGTTGCGCTTTCAATTCACTGACCGGCACCACGGAAACGGCACCGGTAATATCCTTTCTTCTTTGGGAAGTGTAACCGGTTAAAACGATTTCATTTAAAGACGTGGTTGAAGATTTCAAATTAATCACGATCGCAGAAGTATTATCCGCCGAGACGGGTTGTTCGATACTTTCGAAACCAATCGACGAAATAATAATTGCAGTGCGATTTTTGGGAACATCGAGAGAAAAAGTACCGTCCGCACCCGTTGCCGTGGAAATCGTCGTCCCTTTTACAGAGACAGTCGCACCAAATACAGGCTTGGCATCCGGTCCGAAGACCTTCCCGGAAATTTTAGTCTGAGCGAAAACAGTGATTGATGAAATGGATAAAAAAACGAGCAGAATGCTCCTGAGAGATAGCAGTGGTGCAAGCATGTTAGTTTAGTTTAGAATAAGAAAAGCAGTTACGCTACAAAATGAAGGTAGATTTAAATTCAATAATTTGAAGAAATTTGTTAAAAAGATGTAAATAAAAGATTAAAAAGTATCAATATTCCACGAGCGCAAGTATCGGGTTGCCTCCGCGAAAAAGATATATTATGTTTGTATATGAATGATTATCAATTAATTGAAGAGGCAATCCGGTTCATCCGCGAAAACTTTCAGGAACAACCCGATCTGAGCGAGATTGCCCGACAGGTTCACCTCAGCCCTTTTCACTTCCAGCGACTGTTCAAAAGCTGGGCGGGAGTGAGCCCGAAAAAGTTCCTTCAGTTCATCAGTATTGAGTATGCGAAAAAACGTTTGCAGGACCAGCAAACCCTTGCGAGCGTCAGCTTCGAGACCGGATTGTCCGGAACCAGCCGGCTACACGATCTATTTATTCAGATAGAAGGAATGACGCCCGCAGAGTATAAACACGGAGGCAGAAATCTTCTGATTCATTACAGCCACGGAGAAACTATTTTTGGCCGTATTCTCATCGCCTCTACTGAAAAAGGAATTTGTCATATTTCATTTACAAATGAAAAAACGGATACCGTAGATCTTACTAAACATTTTCCACAGGCCATACTCATCGAGAAAACAGATTTGTTTCAGCAGCGGGCTTTGAAAGTGTTTGAGGAGGGCGGGGCGGACCTGGAGAAAATTAAACTACGCCTAAGAGGCACGGAGTTTCAGCTGAAAGTATGGAACGCATTGCTGCAAATTCCTGCTGGTTCGTTAAAATCTTACCTCCAGATTGCAAACGAAATCGGCGACGCAAAAGCGGCCAGAGCAGTCGGCACCGCCATTGGCAGTAATCCCATTGCATTCCTTATTCCCTGTCACCGTGTGATTACTTCGTCTGGAAATAGCGGTGGATACCATTGGGGTATAGATCGGAAAACTGCCATCATCGGCTGGGAGGCGGCAAAACTTTCTCCCCAGGCACTAAATATCTCACAAATGAATGATTGAAGGAAACAAACCGGTTGCTGTCGGTCCGGTTATGTATGTCAACCTCGCAATAGGGTATTTGTTGTTCTGCAAAACGGAAACGGTTGCTCAAATAATAATTAAAATCCACCGGAACCACCTGCCCCGTTTCTTTTAATTTTCTGAACTCCGATTTCAGTTCGCGGGTTTGAACATAGTTCCACCGGACTGACAAAACCAAAAAACAAATATTCACCGATACAGCAATATAGAGCGCAGTTCGCATGTAGCGGAGACCCCAGGACGAAGAATATTTAGCCGCAAGAGCGATGATCAGCACCCATATAACAATGAACAATAAAAAAATACCGCTGAACAAGGCCCCAAAACCAGCCATCGTTACCTGAGGGTTCACCGAATTATGGATATCCGTTTTAGTTAACGTGAAAGGAATTTTTAAAGGCACTTCCCGGTCCGGATCAACCTTTAAATTCAGATCGTCGGTATGGGTAAACAAAGAATGAAATAACTTCTGAAAGCGATTCGTCGTTCGCCAGCTCACCGGATATTCATCCGTCATAATATCCACCTTATTTTTTCCCATCAGCGGATACAATGGATGGCCGTGGTTTTTATAGTTCGTGACATACGGGTTGTACCCGATAAAGCAAATCCCCAGAAAGCCCGCAAGCAAGATCCAGGGTAACACTGAAGTAAACACTGCTCTTTTTTTAACAAATAAAAAAATAAGCAATACAGCACTAAAACATCCCATGAACAAGATGGCCGTGAACTTTATATTCACCGCGCAGATAATAGCAGCACAAAGCAGGATCCGTATTGATTTTCTATATTCAGTAATTACCAGGCAGCAGGTAACCAACGAGTAAAGCAACAAACTCGACATTTGTCCGTCGTTACAAAAAGTGAGTAACTGAACTACCACCAGCGGACTCATCGCCAACAGCAGCGAAATCCAAATCGTTTTTAATTTTGAAAATTTCTTTAGTCCGTCCAGAAAATAAACGCAAAGAAAAAATGATCCAATAGCCAGGATGAGTGCGCTCGCTTTCCCGGTTTCTATTTTTCCGGTCAGCAAATAGATTGAAGCTTGAAAAATTTCGAGCCCTTTTGAGTAATGGTTGAACCAGAAAGATCCGTTTCGCTGCGTATTATCAGGAAAATCGCCTAGAAAAGGATTCCATCCGTGAGCCAGCTGATACACTGATTCCTGATGGTACCATTGCCCGTCGATGGAGACATCATAAAAAGATTTCACGAACAAAATTGAAATCACGAAGATGGCGACGATAGCTGCGTTTGTGCGCGTAAAAACAGACCATGCATATTCTTTCAGCTGACTTTTCGCGACCAGC
>JAYWCS010000387.1:0-7234 GCA_043780315.1 Bacteroidota bacterium
TGCGAAGAATTCATCCGCGTGATTCACTACGCGGCCACGCAGCCCAATATTCCGTTCATCAGTATCAAAGTGACGGGCTTCGCTCGGTTTGAATTGCTCGAAAAACTGGATCATTCCCTGGATTTGCGTTCCGGATCTTTAATGAAAAGATATGAAGCGGCACTTGCTACTTTTTCGGAAAATGAATTGGCCGAGTGGCAACGCGTGTACGACCGGATGCGAAAAATCTGCCAGCAGGCCGAGCTAAAAAATATTGCAGTGCTCGTGGATGCCGAAGAGACCTGGATACAGGATCCGGTAGACGTACTCTCCATTCAAATGATGGCCTCATTCAATAAAGAAAAAGTGATCGTCTACAATACGGTGCAGTTATATCGTCACGACCGGTTATCGTTTTTAAAAAACATGCTGGAAGCGGCGATGCTAAAAGATTTTGTTCTTGGCGTAAAACTCGTTCGCGGCGCCTATATGGAAAAAGAAAGGGCGCGCGCCACAGCGCAGCAATATCTTTCTCCCATTCAACCCGACAAGAAAACAACAGATCACGATTATAATACGGCCGTTTCATTTTGTATCAATCACATCGACCATATTGCATCCATCGTGGCTTCCCATAATGAATTCAGCAATCAACACGCAATCCTTATCCTTAAAGAAAAGAGACTTTCCTTCAATCATCCTCATATTCATTTCTCGCAACTCTACGGGATGAGTGATCATATTACTTTTAATCTGGCCAAGGCCGGCTGCTCAGTGAGTAAATATTTACCCTTCGGGCCCATTGGCGACGTTATACCCTATCTGATGCGAAGGGCGGAAGAAAATAGTTCACTCAGCGGACAAACAGGACGTGAATTATCGTTGATCCAGAAAGAAATCACACGCCGGGCAACTTAAAATTGGCGGCGAACACGTTATTTTGCCGTTTAAATAATAATTTCACCAGCTAGAAGGTAAAAATTTCGTTTACGGGTACCTTCGAAACAGGCTCAATAAACAACATTAAACGCAGAAGGTGAATGTTTAATTACGTGAAAAAAAGTTTCGGTTTTTTTATAATTTATTTTTTCCTACCCGCCTGTTCGAATAAAGTGGATTCTATCAAACCGAAACCTTCCCCGCAAACCGTCGTTGATGTTTTGGTTGCACAAACGAAACCCATTTCCAACGAGGTCGAAGTGAGCGGCACCGTTGTCGCCAATGAATACGTGGAGTTGCATCCGGAAGCCAGCGGAAGGCTTACTTATTTATATGTTCCCGAAGGAAAAATGATTAAAACGGGTACGCTCATTGCAAAAATAAACAATGCCGATCTGCAGGCTCAGGTGAATAAAAGTAAAGTCGCTTTGGATCTTGCGATGAAAACGGAATACCGCGATAAACAATTGCTGGCCGTGAATGGAATTAATCAAAGTGATTACGATGCCGCGTTGAATGTCGTGAATGGATTGAAAGCAGATATTGAATATAATCAGGCCCTGCTGGATAAAACGATTCTCAAAGCGCCCTTCGAAGGATATATCGGATTGCGACAGGTAAGTATGGGCGCGTATGTTTCGCCCACCACATTGATTGCAACCCTGCTGCAACGCGGTAAAATAAAAATAGATTTTTCTGTACCGGAAGAATATTCTTCGATCATGAAAGTAGGAGCTTTGATTGATGTTTCCATGGACCAGGCCGAGGCCGGCAAGAGAGAAAAAGCGCGCATACTGGCCATCGAACCACAGGTTAATCAATCCACGCGGAATATAACAGTTCGTGCGATTTTGGAAAACAGCAATCCCAATCCCGGCGGTTTTGTAAAAGTATTTCTCAATTCAGGGACGGATAAAAAATCCATCATGATTCCAACCAATTCATTGATACCGGATGATAAAAATAATCAGGTGGTATTGGTCAAGGATGGTAAGGCAAGTTTTGTGAATGTAGCCACCGGACTCCGGCTTTCTAACAATGTAGAAATAACGAAAGGAATTCTGCCAGGCGACACCGTTGTGGTGACTGGTGTTTTATTTGCCCGCCCAAAATCTCCGGTTCAAATCAGAAATATCAGAACACTGGAAGAATTCGCAGCATTAAGTAATAATGATGCTGCAAAATAGAATGATGCGCGCATGAATATCTCTGAGTTATCACTGAAAAGACCCGTGCTGGCAACCGTCATGAACCTGATGATCATCCTGTTTGGGATGGTTGGATATAATTTTCTGGCCGTCCGTGATTATCCGGCCATCGATCCGCCCATCATTACGGTTTCAACTTCCTATACGGGTGCCAATCCGGATATCATCGAAAGCCAGATTACCGAGCCACTCGAAAAGCAGATCAATGGCATAGCCGGTATTCGTACCATTTCTTCCACTAGTTCTCTTGGCAGTAGTAATATCACGGTTGAGTTTAACCTCGGCTTCGATTTGGAAGGCGCCGCCAGTGATGTCCGGGATAAAGTAGGACAGGCCGCACGGAATCTTCCACTCGATATCGATGCACCCCCCGTTGTCACCAAAGCGGATGCTAACAGCGATTTTATTTTACTGCTCGTCGTGCAAAGTCGCACGAAGAGCCTCATGCAGCTCAGTGACTATGCTGATAACGTATTACAGCAACAGCTGCAAACGATCGACGGCGTGAGTTCGGTGAATGTTTTTGGTGACAAAGGTTTTGCTATGCGTATCTGGCTGAACCCCGATAAAATGAATGCCTACCACGTTTCGTTTACCGATATCAGTAAGGCGCTGACGACTGAAAATGTTGAAATACCGCCCGGAAAAATTTATGGTAACAATACCGAACTCACAATTCAAACAAAGGGGCGCCTGACCAGCGAAGAAGATTTTCGTAATGTGATCGTGCGCGCAGACAGCTCGGGCATTGTGCGTTTCGGTGATGTGGCGAGAATCGAACTCGGTCCGCAGAATCCAGAACAAAGCTGGAAATATAATGGTGTGAACGCAGTAGGTCTGGCGGTGATCCCGCAACCAGGCGCCAACAATATCCAGATTGCGAATGAATTCAATAAGAAACTGGAAGCCATCAAGCAATCCAATAAAGCAGATCTGGAGTTTAGTGTGCTGATCGATAATACCGTCAACATCCGACAGTCGCTCAGCGAAGTGAAAGACACGCTGATCATTGCTTTTGCGCTCGTGGTGTTGGTGATCTTTTTCTTTTTCCGTAACTGGCTCATCGCGATCCGTCCGCTGATCGATATTCCCATTTCGCTTATTGCTACTTTTTTTATCATGTACGTGTCCGGGTTTACCATTAATATATTGACCCTGCTGGCGATTGTACTCGCTACGGGTCTCGTAGTGGATGATGGTATCGTCGTAACGGAGAATATTTTTCGAAAGCTGGAAGAAGGGTTGCCTCTTCGAAAGGCTGCGGTGGAAGGAAGCAAGGAAATATTTTTTGCCGTTATTTCAACGTCGCTGACACTCGCCGTGGTGTTTATGCCGGTTGTATTTCTGCAGGGTTTTGTAGGAAGACTTTTCCGTGAGTTTGGAGTAGTGCTCGCAGCGGCTGTTTTAATATCTGCTTTTGTTTCTTTAACCATTACGCCCGTGCTGAACGTGGTGCTGACGAAAAAAGATGCTTCGCACGGGAAATTCTATGAAAGAACGGAGCCTTTTTTCAAAGGAATGGAAAACGGGTATCGCCGTTTGCTACAATCCTTTTTGAAAATCCGCTGGACGGCCTGGCTGATCATCGCAGCCTGCGTGCTGATGGTGGTGCTCTTGCTGAATACGTTAAAGAGTGAACTTGCACCGCTGGAGGACCGCAGTACCATTCGTTTTACAGCTACTGCACCGGAAGGTACCAGCTTCAGTTATATGAATAATATTTCCGACAGCATTGCCACTTATTTTTATGATTCGGTTCCGGAGCGAAATTTTGTTTTTGTACGCACGCCTGCCGGACCGTCGAATAATTTATCCCAGCTACGTATCGGACTGGTGGCACCCTCCAATAGAATCCGGTCGCAGGCCGAGATTGCGAGTGACCTGCAGCAGAAACTAAACCGGTTTAACGACGCGCGGATTTTCGTGATCCAGGAGCAAACCATTTCGGTGGGGTCGGCTTCCCGAACCAGTTTGCCGGTCCAGTTTGTTTTGCAAAACCAGGATCTGAATAAACTAAAAGAGGCCATTCCGAAATTTTTGGCTGAAGTGCGCAAGGATAAAACGTTTTCGAATGTCGATGTCAATCTGAAATTCAATAAACCCGAACTCGATATCAGCCTCGACCGGATTAAAATTAAAGATCTGGGTCTTTCAACCCTCGATGTGATTTCTGCGATGCAGTCCGCCTTCAGTGGTGGCCGACTCGCTTATTTTATTCAGAACGGATACCAGTATCCGGTTATCGCACAGGTAGAAAGAAAGGATCGGAATAAACCCAATGATATAACGGACTTGTATGTACGCAGTGCGAGCGGACAGGAAATTCTGTTGACGTCGGTTCTGAAAATTGAGCAGAATAGTAACCCGTCGACACTCTATCATTTCAATCGCTACAAAGCGGCGACGATTTCGGCTTCTTTATCGGAGGGTCAGACCGTAGGTGATGGCATCAAAGCCATGCAGACTATTGCTACAAAAGTGCTTGATCCCAGCTTCCAAACGGCGCTGACAGGCTCTTCCAGGGATTTTGCGGAAAGCTCATCGAACATTCTGTTCGCATTCGGTCTGGCACTGATTCTCATTTATCTGGTGCTGGCCGCACAGTTTGAGAGTTTTGTAGATCCATTCGCGATCATGCTCACCGTGCCCCTGGCGCTCGCCGGAGCGTTGCTGAGTTTATGGATATTTAATCAGACACTGAATATATTTTCTGAAATCGGAATGATCATGCTGATCGGACTCGTAACAAAAAATGGTATCCTGATTGTTGAATTCACCAATCAGAAAAGAGAGCAGGGCCTGGATAAACTACCAGCCGTTATAGAAGCCTCTACGCAACGTTTACGACCTATTTTGATGACCAGTCTGGCTACTTCATTGGGCGCGTTGCCCATTGCATTGAGTCTCGGCGCCGCTTCGACCAGCAGAATTCCATTGGGTATTGTGGTTGTGGGGGGAATATTATTCTCATTGATATTGACCTTGTTCGTCATTCCGGCGGTGTATACATTTATTTCCGGGAAACACAAGAATAAGCCGACGATTGTTGATGCGTAATACAAGTGGAAAAGTGTTGAAGAATGTTAGTGAGTGTGGGAGTGTGAAGGTGTGGGGTAGTTGGTTTGAGGTATTTGGTTGGATATATGGTTGATCGCGGGGGAATTAAACAGTAACGAATGATCCGGATTTTTAAAATAATATGTTTATTGTTTTTCATGCAGGCGGCGGTTGCCCAGCAACTCACCCTGGATTCGGCGATCGCGACCGCATTGAGAA
This sequence comes from Bacteroidota bacterium, assembly GCA_043780315.1. Taxonomy (GTDB): domain Bacteria; phylum Bacteroidota; class Bacteroidia; order Chitinophagales; family Chitinophagaceae; genus Puia. Next base: position 5,403 of record JAYWCS010000387.1, read on the forward strand.
ATAGTCCGGGCCTGATGATCTACAAAAACAATATCAATATTGCCCGCATCAGCAACGATTACGGCTTTGCCGGCGGATTACCCCTGGTGCAGGCAAGCTCTTCGGTGACGGAACAACTGACCACCCTGGATCAGAAATATTCTAATCCGGCAAATAATAGAACCAGTACCAATGCAAGTTCAAACAATATCGCCGCGGGTTTAGCAGCAAGCATGCCGGTTTATGTAGGAGGCAAAATTGGGAATGAGAAAAACCGGCTCGGAGTCGTGGAATCCCAGACGAAATGGCAATACAGCTCCCGAGCGCAGACATTAATCTATAACGTGATGCTGAAGTATTATGATATCGTACGTCAGCAGGGTTACGCGAAAACATTGGACGCGTCGATCACCGCGTCCCGTCAAAAACTGGATATTGTAAAACAACAACAGTTAGTCGGAGTGGCCAATGACGCTGATCTTTTTCAGAGCCAGGTGGATTTGAATACCCAGATACAAAACCTGACGGCGCAACAACTGGTGATCGACCAGGACAAAACAGATTTGCTGACACTGCTCATTCTCTCTCCAGACTCTACCATTGTAATTCTGGACACCCTGATCATAGATAAATCGATTGGCGTAGATAGTATTTTGACGGCTGCCTACCAGAATCCGGATATCCAGTCGGCGTATGAACAGATCCGCATTAATCAATACCTGGAAAAAGAAGTGGGTGCATTGCGTTATCCTTCGGCTTCAGTTAATCTGGGATATAATTTTAGTCATACCTCCAATCCGCAGGGATTTAATATTCTGAACCAGTCATATGGGCCCTATGTGGGCTTCGGACTCAACATTCCGGTCTTTAATGGCGGTATTTATAAAAGACAGCAGCAGATTGCCGGCATCAATGTGAGCACGGCCAAATTGCAGAAAGACACCCTGATGCAAAGTGTCCATGCTGCAGTTGTCAAAAATTATCAGGCATATCAAAATAACCTGAAGCAGCTGGAAACGGCACAGCAGAATTATGAGCTCTCGCAGAAATTATTAAGTCTCGTGCTCAAGCGCTTTCAGTTTAAGGTAGCCACGATTGTAGAACTCACCCTCGCGCAGCAAAGTTTTGAAAGCACCGGTTACCAGCTGGTGAATGTGGGGTATGCCGCCAAGGCAGCAGAAATCCAGCTGCGAAGGCTCGCTAATCAACTGCCGTAAATAATTGAAATCGAAAAATTCCGCTGAAGGCTTACTTTTACTCTTTTATGGACTGTTAGCTCAGTTGGTTCAGAGCGCTACTTTGACAGAGTAGAGGTCACTGGTTCGAGCCCAGTACGGTTCACATCATTTTTTATTTTCCTGCGCCTTACGCTGATTAATTTCTGAATGGATCCCATATTCCAATCCACGCAACTCGGCAAGACCGCGCAAACGGCCGATAGCGGAATAACCCGGATTGGTTCTCTTTTTCAGATCATCTAACATCTGGTGACCATGATCGGGACGCATCGGCAGACAAATTTTTCTTTCCCTCATCGTGTCGACGATTTCTTTCATTACGGCATACATATCGACATCCCCTTCGAGATGATTTTCCTCATAGAAATCACCGGCTTTATTGCGGCGTGTGCTACGCAGATGTAAAAAATGGATCCGGTCTGCATACTTTCGAATCATTGCCGGCAGGTTATTGTCACCCCGCACACCAAAGGATCCGGTGCAGAAACATAATCCGTTCGCCAGGGAGGGAACGGCCTGAATCAATTGATCAACATCGGCGGCTGTACTTAAAATGCGGGGTAAACCCATCAGGGGATAGGGAGGATCATCGGGATGAATCGCCATCACCGCTCC